>JAPPGB010000032.1 GCA_028821475.1 Spirochaetaceae bacterium | reverse complement strand
CATCAGGTTCGCCCGGCTCGCCGGCCTGCTCCGGCGCCGCCGCGGCGGCCGCGGGTCCGGCGGGCGCCGCGCCCGTGGCTTGCCGTGGGCCCGGCGCGGCCGCCTGCTCCGGTGCCGCCGCGGGTGCCCCGACAGCCGGACCGCCGGGGGCGGGCGGTGCTTCGCCGGGCTCGCCCACCGCCGCGATCGGCTTCAGCACCGGCACCTCCTCGCCCTCGGCGGCGAAGTGCGCAAGCACCGTGCCCGCCGCCGTCGACTCCACCTCGAACGACGCCTTGTCAGTCTCTATCTCGCACAGCAACTCGCCGGTTGCCACCGCGTCGCCCGGCTGCTTGAGCCAGCGCACGATGGTACACGCCTCCACCGACTGCCCTTGCCGTGGCATTACTATCTCGGTTGCCATCTGCCCGCTGCAGCATAGCCGGTAGGCGCCACAAAATCGACTGTCCGGCCGCCGCCGCGGCCGGCACCACGCCGGCTGCGGCGCCCGCCGGCGCCTACTGATTCTGCAGGCGGGCCAACTCGTCGTCGATCAGCTCGGCGAATTGGTCGAACGGCACCGCCCCGGACAGGAAGCGCCCGTTCACGAAGAACGCGGGGGTGCCCGAGACCCCGGCGCCCGTACCCGCCAGCAGGTCCTGGCGCACCGCCTCCGAGTGGCGGCCCGAGTCGAGACAGGCATCGAACTCCGCGGCCGCCAGGCCGATGCGGCGCGCCTTCTCCTTGAGGTCGGACACGCTCATCGCGTGCTGCTCGGCAAACAACAGGTCATGGAACTCCCAGAAGCGGTCCTGCTCACCGGCGCACAGCGACGCCTCGGCGGCCTTCCAGGCGTGCGGGTGAATCGACGTCAGCGGGAAGTGCCGGTATACCAGCCGCACCCTGCCGGCGTACTGCTCCATGACACGTTCGAGCGTCGGCTGCACGCGCACGCAGAACGGACACTCGAAGTCGGAGAACTCGACAATGGTCACCGCGGCATCCGCTTCCCCGCGGGCGGCGAAACCGTCCGCCGCCACCTCGAACCGTAGCGGTTCGAGCAGGTACTCGACCGCGAACCGCGCCTCCAGGACGGCAAAGAACTCCTCGCGCACGCGCACCAGTGCCTGCCGTTCCAGGAACTCCCGGATCTGCGTGGCCACCTCCGCCAGCGGGCGCCCGATACGCGCCTGGTTGCGCCGGTAGAACAGCTCGATGTCCTGATCCAGGATCGGCTGTGCCGCGGCCTCGACGTCGGCTTCCACCGCCGCCGCGGTTGCTCCGATGCGCGCCGCCTCCAGGTCGAGCAGGCGGAGCTGCACGAGTTGCCGCAACGACGACTCCAGCACGTCGTGGCGGTCGCGCGTGGCCTGCGCCCGGCAGCGCAGGAACTCCATCTCACGCTCCGCGAGGGCGGCTTCGGCGGTCGCCATGAGCTCGTCGCGAGACACCTCGCGATCACCGATCACCGCAACCGTGCCCTCGTCGTACGCCCACGGCTGGGGGGCGGCCGCCGCCAGCCACAACACCGCAAGCCCCCACACCGCCACGGTCCGCCGGCCGCGAACCCGTGGCGCCCCCGGCAGGCGCCGGCTCCCGAACGCAACCCCGGCAGACATCAGCCGGCCTCCAGGGAGCCCTTGGTGAAGAAGATGTCGACCGCCATCACCGCGGCGCCCGAGTGGGTGTCCAGGTCGCCGGTCACCTGCTCCAACTCGGCAACGAGCGGCAGCAGGTCGCGCTCCGCGACCACCGCCATGATGGTGCGGCTCGCCTCGCTGCGGTCGCCGAGAAAGTTCAGGAAATCGCCGAACAGCGGCACGTTGGTGAGAATGTTCTTGATGCCGGTCGACTCGGTGATGGTGGCCCCCTGGATGCCGTGTTCCAGGAACAGCGTCACTACGTCATCCAGGAATCGCAGATCGTACAACACGATAATCAGCAGCTTGTGCTTGCCGCCTCCGCGGGCCGCGGCCGGCGCCACCGGCATCAGGTGAGCGGCAACCGCGTCACGCAGCGCAGTGGGCGTCGGGGCGGCCAGCATCTCCTCGCGCGCGGTGCGGTTCAGCCCGACCCGGGAGATGTGCGCGAGGTAGCGCAGATAGTCCTGGGGCGCCTCCTCCGGACCGACCAGCACGAAGAACAGCCGGCTCGGCGCTCCGTCGGAGCTGTCGTAGCGGACCCCGCGCGGAGACACCGCGACCCCCAGTGCGAATTGCGTGGCGCCGGGCAGGCGGGCGTGCGGAATCGCAACGCCATGCTCGAACCCCGTGGAGCCGAGTTGCTCGCGCTCCCGCAGGGCGGCCAGCAACGCTTCGCGCGTCACCCCCAGGTCGACCGTCGTCATCAACGTCGCCAGCTCTTCCAGGCAGTCGTTCTTGTTGCGCGCCTGCAGCGCCACGGTACAGCGCCGCGGCTCCAACAGCCCAGCCAATTCCATTGGATCACCTCCCTCAGCAGCCATCTCTCTACAACCGTGCGGCGCCGCGCACGATCCCGAACCGTGAAATCAGCGGCCCGATCAGTTCATTCACGAACACGCTGAACAGCACCACGTTGGTCAGCAGCCGAAGCATTTCCCGTACCTCGCCCGGCGCATCCACGAACAGCGACGAACCCTGCACCACCATCGCCAGCCCGATGGCCACCCCGGCCTGCGGGAACAGACAAAAACCCAGGTAACGCCGCACGTTGGCCGGCGCGTTCACCGCCAGCGAGCCGAGCGTCACGCCCGCCATCTTGCCCGCAAAGCGCGCGGCCAGGTAGACCAGCCCGAGCACCACCACCAGGCCCTGACCGACCACGCTCAAATCCAGCTCCGCGCCGGCCAGGATGAAGAACAGCGCGAACACCGGCGCCGTGATCGGCTCCAGGGCGGCAAACACGCGCCGGTTGCGCGGCGCCAGGTTGACCAGCATAACACCGGCGCACATGTTGGCAATCAGCGCGGAAAGGTGCAGCAGGAGTACCAGCGCGGTGGCTGCGAACAGCACGCCGAGCGTGATGATCAGCACCTCGTTGTCGGGCCGGCCGCGGCCCGCCGCGGCATGGATCAGCAGTGCGGCGACGATTCCCGCCAGCGCCGACAGCCCGATCTCGGCCAGGCCGTGGCCGAACGCCGCCAGGATTCCGGCGCCGTCCGCCGCGCCGCCCATGAGCAGCGGGGTCACCACCGCGAACCCGATCGAGAACAGCAGCACGCTCGCCGCGTCGTCGAATGCCACCACGCCGAACAGGTAGTCGACGAACTCGCCCCGCGCCCGCAGGTCGCGCACGATCACCACCGTGGCCGCCGGTGCGGTGGCCGCGGCGATCGCCCCGAGGAGCAGCGCGTAGCTGAACGGCAGCAACAGGAATCCCAACACCACCGACACCATCGCTGCCGCGAACAGCGCCTCGAACAGCGTGATGGTGAGGATCTTGCCGCCGGTGCGGCGCAGCTTGGCGAAGTGGAACTCGCCGCCGATGGTGATGGCGATGAAGCTCAGCGCCACCTCGGTGATCGGAGCCAGGGACGCCACGGTGTGGTGGTCGACAATGCCGGCCACCGAATCGCTGACCAGGAGCCCGGCCACGATGTAGCCGGTAATGGTCGGCAGGCGCAGCAGTTGACACAGGCGGCCGAACACGTACCCGGCCAGGATCAGAACGCCGAGGCTCAACAGCGGCTGGCCGTTGATCGCCGCGATGGCATCGTGCAGCAATTCCGCCAGCATCAACGCCGTTCATCCTAGTCGCCGCACCCCGAAACGGTCAACGGCGCCGCCGCCACGAACGCCGCGGTCCGGGCGCCGGCCTGGCGGTGTCCGCCTCGACGTGGCCGCAGCCGGACCGCTCAGCGCCGCGCCCGCCGGCCACCGGGCGGGTACCACCGCCACGACCGTCAGTACTGCCAGCTCCAGCCGCCCCGGACCCGGAACTCCGGCGCCGCCGTGGCGCGGTGGCGTGGCTGGTGCGTGACCACCGCGCCGACGCGAAGCTCGCCGACTGCCAACGGCTGGTTCCACTCGGCGGCCACGTCGACCTGGCGTCCGCTCGGCGTGAGATCGGCCGAGAAGACGTCCCGCACTACCTCGCCCGCCTTGGTGCGACCGGCGGGCACTGACAGCGCCGCCCGGCCCGATTCCACCCGCAGCGGCTGGGACACCGAGACGCGCAGCGTGCCACCGCCGGCGACCGGCCGGCTCGCCGACACGGCGGCCGCACTCGTGGTCAATGGCGACACCGCGGAGACGATGCCCCCGTGCGGCACCGCCTCCGCCGTGCCAAATTCCGCGCTCGCCCGCACCCGCCAGGCACCGAGCCCTGCCTCCGCCGCGGCGCCGGCAAACGCGGTATCGCCCGCCAGCGTCCCGAAGGCGCCGTCGCCGGTGCTGCCGAGCACGCTCTCCCGCTCGCGCAGCCAGCCGGCGCGCAGCCCGAGCGGCGAATCCGCGGGCTGCCACCACACCACCGCACCGGACACGGGCGCGCGGCCCGAGGCGCCTTCGGTGGTGAAGGCGGTGCCGGCCAGTACGCGGCGATCGGTCAGCGTCAACCCCGGCGCGCGCTCGGCGAGCGCGAGGTGGCCGCCGGGCACGCCGGCCGGCTGCTCCAGGAAGCCCACCCGCCAGTGAGCGGCCGCCGCACTGCCTGCCGGCCGGTAGCCCGGGTACGCGCCCCCGTCGACGCGCGCTTCGCCGACCGGTCCGCGCGCCGCCGCGGTCGCCGTGAGATCGCCCAGGTCGAACCAGAACGGGGCGCCGAGCGTGTCGAAGGCGGCGATCTCGCGCCCGGACAGGGAGCGTTCCATGCCGTCGCCGAATGCGGCGCCGGCGCGCAACCGGGTCACGGCCAGGGCGGCGCCGGGACCGTCCGCGCTGCCGCCGCCGACCGGCACGTCCAGTACGCCGACCGGCCAGGTCGCGGCGCGCAGGTCCAGCGCGCCCCGGCCGTACACCGCGCGGTCGGCGTAGATGCCTTCGTCGTTGGCGGTCTCCAACAGCCGCGCAACCAGTTCGGTGTTGGCAAGCTGGTCGCGGAACAACTGCTTCATCACCGCCAGCCCGCCGGCCACGAACGGCGCGGCGAAGGACGTTCCCGGCGCGTTGGCGTAGCCCCGACTCGGGGCGCCGGTGTCCGGGTGAGGGCCGAAGTAGGCGACGCGAACCTTCTCCCCCGGCGCCGCGATGCAGTGGTCGGCGGCGATGCCGCAGCGATTGGAGAAGTCGGCAATGGTGCCGTCCGGCTTCAGGGCGACCACGGCGATCGAGTGTCCCTGCAACTCGCCGATCCGAGTGGCCAGGCCGGGCAGTACCTCGACCGAGACGGCATTCACCTCGTTGCCGATACAGTGCGCGGTCGCGGCCGGGTCGCAGGGACGGCCGTGGGCGTTGCCGGCGGCCCACACCAGGATCGCCTTGTCGTCGACGCCAGCCTGAGCCATGGCGGCGATCGTGGCACCGAAGTTGCCGCGCAACTCCTGCTCGCTGTAGCTGTCGATAATGCCCTGGTAGCCGACGCTGAGGTTCAGGATATCGACTCTTCTCCCGTCGTCACGCCAGGCAATCACGTAGTCGAACCGGTCGCCCCAAACACCGTCCGCCCTGCCAAGCTCGGCAGGCGTTATGGGTTCGTATGGACCGCCTCCCAACCCGGTGGGAATCGCGAACATCGCAATATCGGCGCCCCACGCCACGCCGTGCGCCGAGTCCTCGCCCAGAGTCCGTGCCGCGGCGGCCACGCTCGCCACGGCGGTGCCGTGCGAGACACTATCTCCCGTCTCATTCCTCGCGCTGTCGATCAGGATTTCGGTGATCGTCTTGCCGGCGAAGTCGGGATGGTTCTGGTCGATTCCGGAGTCTACGAACCCGATGGTCACCCCGGCGCCGGGGGCCGCGGTCTCCCCTTGGAGCTGGTTGACGTGGGCGTAGGCATGGTCCGCCCCTACGTGGCTCAGGCCCCACTGGTTCGCGAAGTTCCGGTGCGATCGATATCCCTCGGCGAGCGCCTCCGACGCGGTTTCGAAGTCTGCCGGGGGCACGCAATCGCCGGTGTGCACGGGGATACACCTGGCGGTCGGGGTCGGTTGCGGCTGTGCAGGCTGCGGTTCGGGCGGTTGAGTCCCAGGCTGTGTCCCGCCGCCGGTTCCGGGGGCTGTCCCCGGCACGACAGGCGTCGCCGCTCGGACCGTGGCGGCGCGAGATGCGCACGACCCGACGACCAGCACCATAGATATCGTAAATACCAAGCACACGTATATTCGATATGTTTTTCTGTTGATATTCACGAGTACGATACCTAGAGAAACCGTAGCAGGGTTGTCCCGTCGTGGGTAGGGGTTGAGCGGCGGTAGGCGAACGGTTAGATTGCAGCGGTGAGCGACAAACGACCCGACGCCGTCCGACCCGATGTCGTCGTGATCCTGGTGGACGACATGGGCTGGTCCGACCTGGGCTGCTACGGCGGCGAGATCGCCACCCCCAACCTCGACCGCCTGGCCGCGCGCGGCGTCCGCTACACGCAGTTCTACAACTGCGCGCGCTGCTGCCCGACCCGTGCCGCGCTGCTCACCGGGCTGTATCCGCACCGCGCGGGCATCGGGCACATGACCGCGCAGACCTCCGACGCCGTGCGCCAGAGCCGCCTGCTCGGACGCCCGCACTACCGCGGCTACCTGGGCGACCACACCGCGACCATCGCCGAGGCGCTGCGGCCCGCCGGCTACCAGACCTTCATGTCCGGCAAGTGGCACGTCGGCTCGTTCCGCCCGCACTGGCCCACCGACCGCGGCTTCGACCGCTACGCCGGCATGCTGTCCGGCGCCTGCAACTACTGGCAGCCGGGCGCACAGGCGGGGCTGCTGGTGGACGACGAGCCGGTCACCGACCTGCCGCCCGACTTCTACACCACCGACTGGTTCAGCGACCGCGCCGCGCAGTTCGTCGCCGAGGCCGACCCCGACCGCCCCTACTTCCTGTACCTGGGCTACAACGCCCCGCACTGGCCGCTGCACGCCTGGCCGGAGGACATCGCGAAGTACCGCGGCTCCTACACGGTGGGCTGGGACGAGATCCGCCGCCGCCGGCTGGCCCGCCAGAAAGAACTGGGGCTGTTCCCGGACGGCCTGCAGCTATCGCCGCGCGACCCGGAGTGTCCGCCGTGGGACCAGATCGACCGCATCCCGGACGCCGAGGGGCGCACCTTCAGCGCCGACGAGTGGGACCTGCGCATGGCGGTGTACGCGGCCATGATCGACCGCATGGACCAGGGCGTCGGCCGGCTGCTCGACCAGATCCGCCGCACCCGCGACCTCGACAACACGGTGATCATGTTCGCCTCCGACAACGGCGCCTGCGCCGAGTCGTGGGATCCCGTCCCCGACGTGCCCGCCGGCCCCAAGGAGTCGTACACGGCATGCTTCCTGCCGTGGGCCAACGCCTCCAACACGCCGTTCCGGCTGTTCAAGCACTGGCTGCACGAGGGCGGCTCGGCGACTCCGTTCATCGTCCACTACCCCAACCAGGTCGGCGGCAGGCGTATCGAGACGCAGTACTACGCTCACGTCAAGGACATCATGGCCACCTGCCTCGACCTGACCGGCGCGCCCTACCCGAGCCACGTGCGCGGCTACCCAACCCTGTCCCTCGACAGCCGCTCGCTGCTGCCCAACCTGAACGGCGAGGAGTCGGAGAACCCGGAGACCCTGTACCTGGAACACGAGGGCAACCGCGCCGTGCGGCAGGGCAACTGGAAGCTGGTCTCCTACTACAATGAAGCGCGCGGCTACACCCGCACCGGCGTCGGCAAGGGCGACCGCACCGGCCCCTGGGAGCTGTACGACCTGGAGGCCGACCGGGTGGAACTGAACGACCTGTCAGCCGCCGAGCCGGCGCTGCGCGACAAGCTGATCGAGGACTACGGCCGCTTCTCGGAGCGCACCGGCGTGTCCGACTGGCAGGAGATCCAGCGCGACCTCGAGCGCCTCTACCGCGAGCAGTGAGCCGCCGCGGGCGGCGGCGGCAACCGTACTGCTGGCGGCGGCGCCATCAGCTCGCGTATAAGCGGGACCTCACTCCTGGACGGCCGGCGGAGACACCACTCTCGTAGGCCCCACCGATGGCTGATGCCGCCGAGCGCCTACCGTCCCGACGAGCGCACCAGGGCTACCAGCAGCCGCGCCGACGCATCGTCATCCATCAAGTACTTGAATACGGCGTCGTACATGGGGTTGGCGATGCGCATGGCGCCATGCGTACCACCGCCGCTCGGCGCCGGCAACTCGTTTCGAGCAGCAGCTTTGTTGCCGAGCACCGCGCTGGTGGCGGTACGTGCTGTGGCTCCGACACTCGGCCTCATCGTGGGCAGGCCGTTTGTGTGTGGACTCCTCGTGTCGCCAAGCGCCGCCGCCATCGTGGCGACGACGTTCGGTTCCGGCGTACCATGGTGAGATGAGTGCGCTGGTGGACCAGACGTTGGCAGCCGACCTGAACAGCGGCACGCCGTCGCAGAAGGTGGATGCGCTGTTCGCGTACATGCGCAGGCGCGGCCAATCCTTCTACGATGAAGCGGTCACGCAGCTTGAGCACGCGCTGCAGGGCGCGCACCAGGCCGAGCTGGCGGGGGCTGACCCGGTGCAGGTGGCTGCTGCCCTGCTGCACGACCTCGGCCATTTCCTGGTCGATGAGCATGACGAGCACGCCGACTTCCTGCACGAAGACCTGCTCCACGAGGAGGTCGGCGCCTCTTACCTGCAGCCCTTCTTCATCGAGCGGCTCACCGAGCCGGTTCGGCTGCACGTGCCTGCCAAGCGCTACCTGTGCACCACCGATGCCGCCTACTACGACGGCCTGTCCCGCGCCTCGAAGCGCAGCTTCCGGCTCCAGGGCGGGCCGCTGTCGGCCGCCGAGCAGGCGGAGTTCGAGCGCAACCCGCATGCTCAGGACGCGCTACGGCTCAGGCGGTGGGACGATCTGGCCAAGGTAGAGGGCCTGCGGACCCCGGGGCTGGAGCGCTACCGGGAGGCCGTGCAGAGCTGTCTGCGCTGATTCGGCGCCCGCTCCGCAACATGGTCGTTCATGATGACACAGCACGAGCCGCTCGTTGAACCCGGTCGACTCATCATCAACATCCCGGTGCCGATGCGTGACCGGGTGCATGGGCAACTCCTGGACGTAGCCGTCGGTGAATTCGATCAGGCGGCGGCTGCGGTCGGTGAGCCACAGGTACTCCTCGTCCGTCCAGGCTCCCTGGCGTGGCACCGCCTCGCACAGAATCGCGTTCAGTTCATCCTGCGAGGTGGACACGAACGGAGCGGTTCCAGCCCTACGGCCATGGTTTCACGGGCACCATGAAGCCGTCAACCGAATCGGCCGCCGCGGCCCGCCTGCCACAATCTCGATCAAGCCGCCGCTGACGATCTCATCTGGAGGCCACCGGCCTCCTGAGTTGCGCGCAACCGGCGCTGGCGTATTTGCGTGACCTCGCTGCCGGACGGTAGAGTTTGGGTTGTGAACCATCATGAGAAGTATTTCTTCGACTTGCGCGGGTACCTTGTGGTCAGAAACGCCCTGACCGCCGACCAGGTCGCCGCCTTGTCCGAGCAGTTCGACCGGGTGCGGGCCAAGGGCGTCAAGCGTCACTACGGGTCCGACCGAACCCGGTTGCCGGACGCTGCCGACCGGGCCTGGTCATCGGCCTCGCTGCTGGAGTGGGGCGGTCCCTACATCGACCTGATCGACCTCCCCACCATCGCGCCGTATCTGGAACAACTCCTGGGCGTGGGCTACCGGCTCGATCACGACTACCTCAACGTCAACAATGCCGCGAACCACCGATCGCTCTATCTGCATGGGGGCGGGCAGGGCGCCGGCGGAGACACCACGCTCGTAGGCCCCACCGATGGCGGCCAGTGCTACTACCGCTACAACAACGGCACGTTTTACAACGGCTTGATCGCGGTCGCGTACGAACTGAACACGGTGCAGCCCGGCGATGGGGGTTTCGCCTGCATCGCGGGCAGCCACAAGGCCAACTTCGAGCTGCCGCCTGACTGGAAGAACAGCGCCACCCAGGACGAAATCCCGGAGGTTGTGGACCGCGTAGCCGTCGACGCGGGCGACGCCATCATCTTTACCGAAGCCCTTGCCCACGGAACCGTGCCCTGGAGGGGACCGAACGAACGGCGGACGATCTTCTACAAGTACACTCCGCACGCCGTGGCCTGGAGCCCGTGCTACTACAACGCCGATCACTACGGTGATCTTTCGGACCGGCAGCGCGCCATGCTGATGCCGCCGAGCGCCTACGGTCCCGACGAGCGCACCAGGGCCATCTGGAACCGAGCCCAGGCTGAGCAAGCCGAGCTGGTGCGGCTGCGCGAGGAAGTCGCCGCGCTCAAGGGGTCGGCCTGAGTGCCGCGGCGGGCCGCTCGGGTCAGCCGTATACGGTCAGGCGATCGGGTTTGTCCGGGTCCACGGCCCACAGCTCCTCGGCGCGATACACGCGCGGGGCCGCGGGCGGGGCGTCGGGCATGCGCCACTGTGGGTTGTACTGGCGGATCAGCTCCAGCATGTTGCGGTAGGCGATGCGGTCCTTGAGGTCGTCGTCGACCGGCGCCTGCTCGATGATCCGCTGCAGCAGGCGGTAGTCGTAATAGGGCAGGTCGGCGCCGAACAGTATCCGCTCGCGGCCCACCTGGCCGGCCAGCCGGGCGAAGTCCCAGCGGCTGCCGCGCCCGTCCGGGTACTGCACCACCTCGAACCAGACGTTGTCCAGCCCCGCGAAGTGCTCGGCGGCGTGGCTGCTGGCATGGGTGATGAAGGTGGCGCCGGGGAACATGCGCGCGATCTCGCCGAACAGGGCGTCGTGCATGTGCACGTTGCACAGGCCGCCGCGTGCCGCCGCCATCTCCACGAACGGGATGCACGCCTCGCGCACCGGCGGGTGGGAGACGATGCCGTGCAGGCCCAGCTCGCTCATCGCCCACTCCGCCTCGTCGACGGCGACGCGCCCCAGGCACGGCTCCACCAGCGCCAGTCCCAGCGGCGTGTGCGCGGGAAAGTCGCGGCGGGCGCGCGCGATCACCCGGTTCTGGTCGCGGATATCCTCCAGCCCGCGCAGCATCAGGCCGCCGGTGGCGGTCGGCATCGAAAGGCTGGCGTAGACATTCGTCTCGGCGAATCGGGCCAGCGCCAAGGCGGTGCTCTGGCCGGTGGGCGGCAGCCGGTTCAGGGTGCGCCCGACGTGGTTGTGACAGTCAATCCAGGGTCTCATGGTTGCTCCTCCTTGAAGCTCGGTTGCTCGGTTGCTCGGGGGTCGCGTGCCGGGTGTTCCGCTCAGCCGGCGGCGTCCGGCGGCGGCAGCTCCACGGCGCGGCGTTCGGCGCTGGCGCGGCGGGCAGCGGCGACGATGCGCAGGTTGTGCAGGGCCAGCCCGCCGCCGATCGGGGGCGGGCTGCCCGCGGCGAGGGCCTCGAAGGTGGCGGCGAAGTAGCGCCCGTGGCCGCTCTCCGCCCACGCCGGCTGCGGCGGCAGCGCCACCTCGTGCCAGCGCCGGGTATCGCGCGCATACTGCCACAGCCCGCGCCCGCGGCGCATCACGCGCACCCCGCCGGCCGGGCCCTGTGCCTCGGCCAGGTTGGCGCTCTCGCCGGCGTCGCGAGCGCCGGCTCCGCCGTCGCCGGGGACGCACCAGGAGGTGGCCACCGTGGACAGGGCGCCGCCCTCGTGCTCCAGCAGCAGCAGCGCCAGGTCGTCCACGTCGAAGGCGAAGTGCTGCGTGGCCACGCGCGCCTCCACGTAGCGCACCGGCGCGCCTACCAGCGTCTCCAGCAGGTAGATCTCGTGGTAGGCGGTGTCGTTGATGGCGCCGCCCCCGGCGGCGCGCGAGGCACGCCACTCGTTGTTGGGGTCGGCGCGGTCGTCGGTCTTGTTGAACAGCGACTTGGCGCGGCCGAAGAAGGGTGCCCCCACGGCGCCCTCGGCCAGCAGCTCCCGCGCCCGCTCCATGCCCGGCGTGAACAGGAAATTGTGCACCACCGCGTAGGGCACGCCGTGGCGCTCCACCGCCGCCAGCACCTCCTCGGCCTGCTCCACCGAGGTGGCCATCGGCTTCTCGCTGATCACCGCCACGCCCGCCTCGGCCGCGTCGATCGCGTGTTCGGCATGCAGGTGGTGCGGCGTGGCGATCGTGACCGCGTCCAACTCGGCGTGCTCCAGCATCTGCCGATGGTCGGTGTAGCGCCGCTCGGGTGACACCGCCAGCAACTCGCCCATCTGCGCCAGGTTGTCCGCCACCGGGTCGGCCAGCGCGCTCACCCGCACCAGGTCGGGAGTCGCACGGTACCCCGGCGCGTGGCTCTGCCGCACGATCCCCCCGCAACCGATCAGGCCCAGACGAACCGGTCGTTGCATCTCCGTCCTCCTTTCCCGCCCATGGCGCCACGCGCAGCATAGTGGCGGTCAACCGGCGACGGCAAGGCTGCCCCCTGACCCTGGCGTGTTCCTCCGAGGGCAACGGCGCGCTATAATCGGATTCACGCCCGTGACTGCCGATCCCCGCGAGCTCTACCGCACCCGCCCCGACCTTGTCATTCACGATCCGACCGGCGGCGAGGAGCGTCGCTGGGACGACGAGGAGTTCTACTGGCTGAACGAGCACATCCTCGTCCACCCCCTCGGCGACGGCTCGCTGCTGGCCACCTGGACGGCGGAGCGGCTCGACGCTCCCTGTCTCATGCGCATCGGCGTAAAGCGCAGCACCGACGGGGGCGACTCCTGGTCGCCCTTGGTGTGGGTGGACGGTCGCGGCGTCGGCGGCGACGGCCAGCCCGCGGCGTGGCAGGTACCCCTGGAGTCGCCCGACGGACGCGTGTACCTGCTGTACCCGCTCTGCCATCCGTCGGCGGGCTACACCGGCGGCCTGTACTGCCGCTACTCGGACGACCGGGGCAGCTCCTGGTCGCCGCGCTGCACCCTGCCATTGCCGCCGTCGGCCATCGACAGCCCCGACCCCGAGCGTGAGCCGGTGCGCTGGATCGGCTGCAGCGGCATGCACCGGACTGCCGCCGGCCAGATCCTGATTCCGTTCACCCACTGGGCGGGCAACCAGCGGGTGCCGGCCGGCACGGCGCGATTCAAGGAACGGTACAGTCACGTTGAGCTGATGCGGGTGGAGAACCTGCACGACTCGCCGCCACCCGACCGGCTGGAGCTCTCCTGGCTCAACCGGGACGCCCCGGTGACGGCGCCGCACGAACGCGTGGCCGGCGCCTCGTTCGCCCAGGAGCCGTACTTGGTGGACCTGCCGGACGGCAGGCTCTTCATGGCCATCCGCACCAACCTGGGCGAGGTGTGGTACGCGGTCTCCGCGGACCAGGGACGGACCTGGGACGAGGCGCGGCCGTTGCGCACGCGCGACGTCGGCCCGAAGCTCCGGCATCCCTGCTCACCGTGCCCGGTGTTCAGCCTCGGCGACCGGCGGTACCTGCTGCTCTTCCACGACAACGACGGCTACGCCTTCGGCGCCGACGACCGCTGGCACGTGCGCAACCGGCGTCCCACCTACGCCTGCGTCGGGGAGTTCCGTCCCGACGCCGAGCAGCCGATCTGGTGGGGCGAAGCGCGGCTGCTGATCGACAACGACGCCGTGCCGTGGGGTCCGCCCGACCAGGGCCGCTTCGAGTCGGCCGCGTACGTGAGCATGACCCACGTAGCCGGCCGGCGAGTGCTCTGGTACCCGGACCGCAAGGGGTTCCTGCTCGGCAAGCGGCTGGACGACGAGTGGCTATTACCGGAACGTTCCGGTAATAGCCACTTGCCGACCATTCCGGTGGCGTATCCCGCCGTCTTGAACAGGTCGGCGACCGTCGCCTCGCGCGGGGCGATGCGGTCCATGCCGCGGTTCGACTCCACGCTGAGCGCCCCGGTGCGCTGGTGGTAGCGGCCGGTGAGCAGCGCCGCCCTGGCCGGGGCGCACAGGGGTGCCCCGGAGTAGTGCTGGTCCAGGCGGATGCCCTGCCGGGCGAACGCGTCCAGGTGCGGGGTCTGCACGGCCGGATTGCCGTATACGCCCAGGTCGCCATAGCCCTGGTCGTCGGTCAGGATGAGCACGACGTTGGGCGCGCTCCGCGGCCGGCTCACACCCGCACCTGCTGGAAGTTGATGCGCTCCTTCAGGTGGCTGTAGTGGGTCAGACGGATCATGCGCGCCAGCATCCGGTCGATCAGCTCCGCCTCCAGGCCGCGGCACCCGGCGCTGCCGGCGAGGTTGTGCAGCTCCCACGGGTCACGGCGCAGGTCGTAAAGTTCCAGCACGCCGCCCTGTTCGGGGTCGTAGACCAGCTTGTGACGGGCATCGCGAATCATCATCGCCGTGCCCAGCTCCGAGAACACCTCGCGGCGCGGGGCGGCCTGCCCGCGCAGGAGCCCGAGCAGGCTGATCCCTTCGCGAGCGCGATCTCCGCCTGGCCGCGCGGCCCCGGCGGCATCCAGGAAGGTGGGGTAAAGATCCACGCCGCTGGCCAGCTCGCGGGCGGTGGTCATCCCCACGCGGCGGTCGCCGGTCACGCCCGGCCCGGCCATCAGCAGCGGCACGCGGCTCACCGGCTCGTGGAAGAAGCGCTTGCCCTCCAGCCCGTGATCCCCGAGCAGGTTGCCGTGGTCGGAGGTGAACACGACCAGGGTGTCGTCGATCCAGCCACGCTGCGCCAGTACCCGCAGGAGGCGGTCGACCTGGTGGTCGATGAACGCCACCATCCCCAGGCTGGCGGCGCGCTGGCGGCGGAACCGATCGACGATCGCCGGGTCGTCCAGGCTGCCGCTGCGGGCCAGGTCGCGGGCGCCGTAGAGGTCGCTGCCGGTGCGCACGCGGCCGCGAACGCCCACCGGCTCGGCCACCTGCTCTGGTGCGAACATGCTCGCGTACGGCTCCGGGGACCAGTACGGTCCGTGCGGGCCGACGAAGCCGACGGTGAGAAACAGCGGCGCGCCGCCCTCGTACGACTGCAGGTAGCGCTGCGCCGATTCGCCGATGTAGCCGTCGGTGGTGTTGCCCGGGTCGCTGCCGGCCACGTAACCGGCACCGACCTCGCGGCGCCACTCCGCCAACAGGCCGCGCTCGGCCAGGTGGCGAGTGAACCGGTCCGCTCCGCGGCGCGCGTCGGCCACGTCGCCCACCTGCCAGACGTGGTGGTACCCGTACTCCCGCAGCAGCGGGTCATCGTCGACCAGGTCATACGCCAGCCCGGAGCGGTCGACGTAGTGGTGCTTGCCGACGTAGGCGGTGTGGTAGCCCAACTCCTGCAGGTGGCGGGCATGGGTGTCGGCGCGCAGGTCTGCCGCGATCGGGTCGCCCATGTTGCCGCACACTCCGTGCTGACCGGGAAACAGCCCGGTGACGATGCTGTTGCGGGACGGCGAGCACAGCGTGGCCGCGCAGTAGCAGTTCTCGAACCGCACCCCGCGCCGCGCCAGCGCGTTGAGCGCAGGGGTGGCCTGCCCAAGGGCGTCCGCCCGCATCTAGTCGACCAGGACGAACAGGATGTGCGGCGACTTCAATCCGTTACCCATGGTGGCGCACGCGCGCCGGCTACCCTCCACTACCCCCGGCCGCTCATGGCGTAGGGGTCGGCGGCATCGCGCAGGCCGTCGCCGACGAAGTTGTACAGCAGCACCGCCACGATCACGAACAGCGCCGGGGTCAGCAGCCACGGATAGATGGCGATGCTGGTCACGTTCTGTGCCCCGCGCAGCAGCGTTCCCCAACTCACCGCCGGCGGCTGGATGCCGAGCCCCAGGAAGCTGAGCGCCGTCTCGCCCAGGATCATGCCGGGGATCGCCAGGGTGAGGCGCACGATCAGGTAGCTCAGGAAGCCGGGCAGCAGGTGGGTGGCGATGATGGTACCGGCGCGCGTGCCGGCCAGCCGGGCGGCGGTCACGTAGTCGTACTCGCGCAGCTCCAGCAGCTTGCCGCGCACCACGCGCGCCACCCCGGTCCAGCCGAGCACCGACAGGATCAGGGTGATGGTGAAGTAGGTGCGCAGCACCGGCCAGTCCACCGGGATCACCGCGCTCAGCGCCATCCACAGCGGTATGCCGGGGATCGAGTTGAAGATCTCGATCAGGCGCTGGATGAGCAGGTCGGGCAGGCCGCCGAAGTAGCCGGAGATGCCGCCAAGCAGGCAGCCGAGCACGAAGCTGATCATCACCCCCACCAGGCCGATGGTCAGGCTCACCCGGCTGCCGGCCAGGATGCGCGAGAACAGATCGCGGCCGAGTTCGTCGGTGCCCAGCAGGAACACCCGCCCGTCGCCGGCGTCGAACAGGTGCAGGTCGCCGTCGAGCGATCCCCAGAAGCGGTACGGCTCGCCACGGGCCAGGAAACGCAGCGGATGGATCACCGCCTGGTCCTCAACGAACTCGCGCTGAAAGGTCTCCAGGTTCACCTGCCCGGTGAGGCCGTACACGAACGGCCGGCGCAGGCGCCCGTCGGCATCGATCAGGCGGATGCGCGTCGGCGGCGCCTGCACGTAGCCTTCATGCTGGGTGAGCGAACCGTAGGGGGCGCAGAACTCGTAGGTGAACGCCACCAGGTAGGCCAGCAGCAGGATGGCGCCGGCGATCACCGCCATGCGGTGCTTGCGGAACTTGCGCCACATCAACTGCCGCTGCGAGGCGATGTAGTAGCGCTCCTCCGCGCTGGTGGTTTGCGCTTCGGCGCGGTTCACGGCAGGGGCGCGGTCGGTCGCCATGTCAGCCCTTGCGCTCGTAGGAGATGCGCGGGTCCACGACCACCAGCAGGATGTCCGAAATCAGCACCCCGATCACGGCCAGCGCGCTGATCACCAGCAGCACGCTGCCCGACAGGTTGATGTCCTGGGTGCGCACGGCGGCGTACATCAGCGGACCGAGGGTCGGCAGGCCGAGCACGATGGCCACGATGGTCTCGCCGCTGATCAGCTCCGGCAGGACGTTGCCCACCCCGCTCACCATCGGGTTCAGCGCCAGCCGCACCGGGTACTTGAAGATTACGCGCGGTTCCGCGAGCCCCTTGGCGCGCGCCGTGATCACGTACTGCTTGCCCAGTTCGTCCAGCAGCGTGCCGCGCATCACCCGGATGGTGCCGGCGGTGGCGGCGGTGCCGATCACGATCACCGGGATCCACAGGTGGCCGATCAGGTCGAACAGCTTGGCCAGGCTCCACGGTTGCTCCTCCATGCCGGGCGTATAGAAGCCGCCGATGCTGAGTCCGAAGAACTTGTAGAACACGTACAGCAGGATCAGCCCGAGCAGGAAGTTGGGCGTCGCCAGGCCGATGAAGCCCAGGGTGGTGAGGCCGTAGTCGGCCAGGCTGTACTGGTGGGTGGCGCTGTAGATGCCGATCGGGATTGCCACCAGGTAGGTGAACAGGATGCTGATCAGCGACAGCATGATGGTGCCGCCGAGCCGTTCGGCGATCAGGTCGTTCACCGGCACGCCGCGGATCGAGCGCCCCATCTCGCCGGACAGGAACTCGACCACCCAATCGGCGTACTGCACCACCAGCGGGCGGTCCAGGCCGTACTGGCGGCGCAATTCCAGCTCCTCGGCCTCGGTGATCACGTCCCCCTCCGACTCCCGCTGTGCGACGATGGTGTCCACGGCGTCGCCCGGCGGCAACTGGATCACGACGTAGATCAGCACGCTGATGACGGCGAGGGTCACCACCATGTAGAGCAGGCGGCGCAGCAGATACGAGGTGTAGTTCATGTGCGTGACGAGAAAGGGGAGAATGAACGGCACGGCCGCCGCCCACTCTCCCCGGATGTCAGTGCGGCAAATGGCGCCTCCCGCGGTGCGGGATCACGCCATGGAATTGCGCTACTCGGCGATATACCACTGTTCCGGCTTGTACGGGGCGTAGAAGTTGGTGTCCGAGCCCCAGAAGATGTTGTCCTTGGGAACGTTCCGCAGGCGGTTGTGGATCACCACCGGGTGCGGCGCCAGGCCGATGGTCGGGATCATCGGCAGCTCGTCGGCGAAGAACACGAAGTAGTCCTTGCCGAGCTCGACCGCTTCCGGCGTGCCGGTGGCGGCCTGCTTGAACGACTGCCAGCGCTCGTTGAGCGCCTTGATGTGGTCGGGCGGCTCGATGCCGGCGTCGCCGCCGGACACGAACCAGAAGCACCACTGCCGCCCCCAGTTGTTGGCGGCGCAGCGTTCGAACGCGAACTGGTCGGGCGTGCCGCGCCCGAGCAGCGTGGTGCGCCCCAGGTGCCAGGTCGAGATCGCCGTCTGGTTGGTGTCCAGCCGTTCCCTGAGCAGCGCACCGTCGATCACCTTGCAGGCGCCATCGATGCCCACCTGCCGCCAGTCGTTGGCGATCAGCTCGCAGATCGCCTGCTTCGGACCCTCCAGCACGCCGATCTCGATCACCAGGCTGAGCCGGCTGCCGTCGTCGGGGCGCAGGCGAAAGCCGTCGCCGTCGCGGGCGGTCAGGCCCACGGAGTCGAGCAGCCGGTTGGCGCGCTCCGGATCGTAGGACAGGTTGTCGTTGTACCAGGCGTGATCGAAGAACTCCATGGTGTTCAGCGGCGTCGCCGGATGCGCGTCGCCCATGCCGAAGAACACGATGTCGTTCATCTGCGGGCGGTTCAGGGCCACCGACAGGCCGACGCGGAAGTCCAGGTTGCCGAACAGCTCGTTCAGCACCGGATCCTCGATGTTCTGGTTCAGGAACAGCACCAGCTCGGCGGTGCGCAGCGACTGCGCGATGATCGTCTGGTAGGCGCCCTGCTGCTCGCCGGCGCGGTAGGTGGGCAGGCTCGGTGCCGAGGTGTAGTAGGCGGCGAAGTCGACCTCGCCCGCCGACGCCTTCAGGTCGTACAGGTCCAGGTCACCGACGTGCCTCACCTCGAACCGGTCGATGTAGGGAAGCTGGTTGTTGGCCGTGTCGACGTGGTGGTAGTAGGCGTTGCGCACCAGTTGCACGCGGTCGCTCTCCACCACCTCCGGCGTGTGCATGTCCAGGTAGGGGCGGCCGATGATCACCGCCGACTGGGTGTAGCCCTGGGTGCCGTGCGCCCGGAACATCTGCTGCCAGTCCTCGTACCCCTTCTCGGCGGCCAGCGCCGCGGCGTCGTCGTTGAAGCCGGCGTGAAACTGCTCCATGTAGTGCGCCGGCAGGAACAGCACGTTGTCGCCGGAAAAGTGGGTGCGCCCGTAGCGGTCCATGGCCACCGGGTTGGGGGCGGCCCAGGTGATGCTCAGCGTGGAATCGTCAATCGCCTCCCAGACCGCGCGCTCGCCGCCGAGCGTGTAGAACGGATCGAGGCTGGAGGTGAGATCCTCGTTGAGCATGTCCTGCTCCCACTTGAACAGCATGTCGGCCGTCGTGAACGGCTCGCCATCCGACCAGCGCAGTCCCTCGCGCAGCTTCAGGGTGAGCGTGCGGTTGTTGTTCGACCAGGCGTGGCTCTCGGCCAGGTCCGGCTCGAACGCGCTGGCGGTCTGGTTGTAGCGGAACAGGCCGGTGTGGCGCACGCGCAGGCCGATCGACATGCGGTCCGACACGTCCATCATGCGCAGGGTGCCGCCGTAGGTGCCGATCGAGTCGAACGGCTCCACCACCAGCGGATTGGCCGGCAGCCGCTCGTCCACCGGCGGCAGCTCCCCTGCCCTGACCATCGCCGCCAGCATCGGCGCCTCGTTGTACATCTGCGCCCAGGCGGCGCCCCCGGCCAGCACGGCCAGCGCCAGCACGGCGCCCACTGTCCGCATCGCGGTAACTCTCATAACTACTCCTTTCTTGGCGTGAGCGGCCCGCCCCGCGGCCCGCCCGTCGATTTGCCGGGGCAGCCTACCCCCAACCCCGCACGCCCGGCAAGCGACAACACCCGCCGCACCCCGCCGCACCCGCCGTTCCCGCCGGCCATCCGGGCGCAGTCGGCACGCACGAGCGGTCTGCTCTCCAGGGTGGTGAACATTGTCCCAGGAAGTCGGCGGGGAGTCGTGTCGTGACCGAGTCGCGGGAAGGCAGTGCCCAAGTTGGTGCACGGCAGTGAGACTGCTCAGTGACCAACCCCGGCACGTGGCAACCGCGGCTCATGGGTCTCCCTCGCGGCCGTCGTCGGTTCGCCATTCGTGCCGGAGTGCGAGACCCGCCTCGGTCGCCACGTACGCCTGGTCGGGGTGGTTCGGCTCGTCCAACCGGGTCATGCGCATCAGCCCGGCCCGAAGCAATGGGTCCAAGCGCTTTACGTCGAAAGAACGTACGGTGTGAGAGCCCGGTCTCCCGCATGAGGTCGACTTGCTTGCGCGGTCCTTCGCACCGCGCGATGATCGCGCCCGGATCGTCGGTCAGGCTGGTCAGCGCGCGAGTGCTCCGGCGCGGCCACCTTGAAGCGCGACCAACGGAGCTTGTCCGGCAGTAGCCTTGGGCCGGGAGTGGAAGTTGATGAGTCTGTACGGTCAACTCCGTGACATCGAAGACGATGAAACCGATGCCCGAGCATCGCCCACCAGCCGGCTCTTCGGACCTGGCAGCCTGCCGTCCCGACAGATCGCGAACATGAAAAAAGTTGCGCGCACCTCTTGACGCGATTTGCGGGGCCCATAACGGCGTGCTACGGCCCGCCGCGGCCCTTCCGACTCTCCAGACACGACTCGACCTCCGCGGAGCAGCCAGCGCTCCGCTCAGCGACCTTCCGGGCGACGTTTCACTCCCATCGAGAACTCGGACAAATCGGCTATTTTGAATCCTATGGTATACTTACGCCATGGATACCGCGACCTCTCCCACCCTCTGGTCCACCGTCGCCGCGCTCCCCGATTACCTCCTGTTGGCGCAAACGCGGCAGCTCGCCCGTCACGAGCAGGCGCTGCAGATCCTGGTGCTCGACCATCTGCGCGAGATCGAGACGCGGCGCCTCCAACTGACCCGCGGCTACGGCAATTTGTTCGACTACGTCGTGCACGAACTGGGCTACACCGCGGCCGCCGCCTGGCGGAGGATCAAGGCGATGCGGCTGTGCAGCCAAACCGGCGGGGCGCGCGAGCTTTTGCAGGACGGCAAGCTGAACCTGAGCAACGCGGCGCAACTGCAGCTTCTCCAGCCCGTGCCGGCACTCCGCGTCGATCGCCGCCTTCAGCTCCCAGCGCCCCCCTCCAAGCGCGCGCACGCGGTCGCTCGGCTGCGCCAGCTCCGGGTCCACCTCGGCCAGCATCTGCTGCACTTCGCGCGTGCTCTTGCCCGCCGCCTGCCGGACCAGCTCCTCCCGGGCGGCCGCATCCAGCACCGGCCCGGCTGCCGGTGTCGGCGCGGGTGCCGCATCGCGCCCGTCGGCGCGCGTCGGTGCCGGTTCCCCCGGTGCACCGCCACTTCGCGGCGCCCTGCCCAGGCTGCCACCGGTTCCGCCACCGCCCGGCGGACGGCCCCGGCTGCGGTCGCTGCGCTCGAACAGGTTCTGCAGATGCTGCTGTCGCACACGGATCCGCACCTGACGCTGGGCGGGCTGGTGGCGCGGCTGGTGCGTGACGGCCTGGACCGCTACGACCCGGAGCGCCCACCGCGCGCGCGGCGCACCGGCGGGCACGGCTCGGTCACCGGCGCGGGTAGCGCGAGCAAGCCGGCGCGGCGCGATACGGAGCCGGTGCAGCGGAACGTAGTGGTTGCGGAGGGGAACGACACGGGGGCGGTGAAGCGGAGCGGGGCGCGCGCGGAGGGAGGCGGTGTCGAACGGCAGAACGAAGTCGAGCGAGATGACGCATCGTTTAGGGCGGCGGTTCGGAATGGCACTGCCCGTCCTTCGGCGGCGAAGCGGCCTGCGGAAGCCGAGCACGGCAGCACGAAGTCCGCGGCGGGGCGGGACGGCGGCGGCCGCACCGATACGGCGGCGCAGCGCCACACGGGAGCCGAGCGCAGCGGCGCAAAGTCTGCGGCGGCGCGGGATATTGTCCGCGGCTCCGACTCAGCCGCGAAGCGGCCCTGGGAGGCCGAACATGGCGGCGCTTCGCCCGTGGCGGTACCGAACAGCGGCGGGCACGCTGCTTCGCTGGCGAAGCGCCAATCCGAAGCAGAACTCGGTCTCGCATCGCGGACAGTCGCGGGTGACGGTGGCGGTCGGGCGGTTGCCGCGGCGCAGCGGGACACCGAAGTCGAGATCGGCGACGCGAAGTCCGAGCAGTTGCCGGATATTGTCCGCCGCTCCGACTCAAGGCCGAAGCGAGTCGGGCAGTATGAGGACGCGCATATCAAGGATGCGGAGCGCCGTTGTGGTGCCGCCGCTTCGGCGCCGGGCCGCCGTCGCGAGACGGAGACGGAGCACGCATGCGGGCAACCGAATGGGATGCGTGGCAGCGGCGGTGGGGCTGCTTCGCCGGCGAAGCGACACGGGCAAACCGACGGCGATGATCGCGACGCGGGGGCGGGCGGGGTTCAGGACCGTGCAACGTGCGCGGCCGGACCGCGGTTCGAAGCCGACCGGCGCAGCGCGTCGCTGGCACCGGAGCGAGGCGGCTGCCGGTTCCCGACTTCGGCGGCGAAGCGGCTGGCTTACGCCGCCGGGCTTGGCGCGGTGGCGCCGGCGGAGCGTTCGCCGGCACTGGACCGGCACCTCGCCGCGTTGAGTTGCTGCGGCGCGGTGCCGGGCTCCCGCTCGCGGTACATCCCGGTAGCAGTGAAGCGGGAGGTGTGGCGCCGCGATCAGGGTTGTTGCAGCTATGTCGACCCGCACAGCGGGCGGCGCTGCGGCTCCCGCTATCGGCTGGAGATCGACCACATCGTGCCGTTCGCGCTCGGCGGCGGTGCGGAGCCGGAGAACTTGCGCGTACGTTGTGGAGCGCACCACAGGTTGCGCCATGCTCAGCGGCATGCGTAGGCCGAGAGTGTGCCGACTGCAGCCCGGCGCGCTCCGGTGTTCGCGGTCGATGCCAAGGACCGCGGGCGGGCCGTTGGATCGCATGCGGCAATCGAACGGCCAGGGTGTGATCGCGCCGTCGTGGCAGCCTGACCGGCTACCGACAGTCCATCCAGAGCGGCGGGCACGTGGCTGAGACCATGATCAGGTCGGTCGAGGATCTGATCGGTCCGCTCAACGAGATTGAACGGAAGTACGCTCCCCGGCAACTGTGGGTGGCCGGTGATCCATCGATCTTCGCGCATGGGCGCATCGCCTCGGTGGTGGGATCACGCCATCCATCCCCGGCCGGAGTCCGGAGGACTCGCCGACTGGTGTCCGAGTTGGTGAAACGGGACATCGCCGTACTCAGCGGGTTGGCGCTGGGCGTCGACACGGTGGCCCACACCACCGCCATAGAGCGCGGCGGCCGCACGATCGCCGTGCTTGGTGCTCCACTCGGTGAGGCAACGCCCCGGAGCAATGCACGGCTGCAGGGTCTCATCATCCGAGAACACGTTGCCGTCTCTCAGTTTGCTCGCGGGAGCATCGTCCAAAAGTGGAACTTCGCGGTACGCAACCGGACCATGGCATTACTGTCACCGGCAACCGTTGTCGTGGAGGCCGGCGAGGGCAGCGGCACCCGGTACCAGGGGTGGGAGGCACTGCGCCTCGGGCGCCCACTGTATTTTCTCGAGTCGGCGGTGGGGGCGGGGGACATCCAGTGGATCAACGAGCAGATCGAGTACGGCGCCGAGATTCTGACCGATGCAAACTGTGCCGCCGTTCTCGACGCGATCCCTACCCGCCTGCCGATTCCGGCGCATGGGCTTGAAGAGATATTGCCCTTCTGACCCTTACGGCCGTGGTCGCCGTAGTCCTGGTGGAGGAGCAGATTGAAGGCTGCCTCACGGAAGGAAGCGATTGACCCCGTAAGCGCGTGATGTTATATATAGCCAACATTCTACATCTCAATGTTGGTGGAAACAGATATGCCAAGGGCAACTAAACTGGGCGGCTCTCCCCCGGCCGCGGTCGAGGAAGCGTTGGGACGGCTGGGGCGGGATATCCGCACGGCGCGGCTGCGCCGCAAGCTGCGGCAGACCGAGCTTGCGGAGCGCATGGGCGTCTCCCGGTTCGTGGTGGCCGACGTCGAGAGAGGCAAGCCGACCACCGGCGTTGCGGGCTACGTGGGCGCATTGTGGGTGCTGGGCCTGCTCGGCGACCTGTCCAAGGTGGCCGACCCGGATCGCGACGAAGAAGGCAAGACTCTGGAACGCGCACGCAGTCCGAGGCGGGCGCGGGGCCGCCGGGCGCTGAGCGATGACTTCTGAGCGCGAGTGCTTCGTCTACATCGTGCCGCCGGGCGCGACGAACTTCGTGACCGCAGGCCGCTTCCGCTGGATTGACGACGGGGCCGCGGCGGTCGGTCAGTTCGTGTATGGCCGCTCGTACCGGGAGCGGGCCGATGCGGTCGAGTTCGATCCGGTCGAATTGCGTCTCTCCGCCCAAGTCTACGAGACGGCACGCATGGAGGGGTTCTTCGGCGCGATCCGGGATTCGATGCCCGATTTCTGGGGCCGGCGCGTGATCGAGCGCAACTCCGGCTTCAGGGAGCTCAGCGAGTTCGACTACCTGATGCAGGGGCCGGACGACCGCGCCGGGGCTTTGGGTTTTGGCCCTGCCGTCGAGCCCCCCGCCCCGCGGCGCCGGTTCAACCGCGCGCTGGATCTTGCCGCGCTCCAGCGGGCGGCCGATGCCATCCTCGACGATGATCCGGAGCGCGGCGGGTCCGCCGGGGAGCGGGTCGAGGAGCTGCTTCTGCTCGGCACGTCGATGGGCGGAGCACGCCCCAAGGCGGTGGTGGAGTACGAGGGCGCTCTCTGGATCGCCAAGTTCAGCCGTAGCGACGACCGCTGGAACAGTTCGCGCGTCGAGCATGGCATGCTCCGCCTTGCCCGGGCATGCGGCCTGAACGTCGCCGACAGCCGTATCGAAACCGTGGGGGGACGCGATGTGTTGCTCGTGCGCCGCTTCGACCGCGACCGGGAGCATGACGGTCGAACCGGCGCCGGCTATCGCCGTCACCGGATGGTCAGTGCCCTGACGCTACTGCGCTCCGGCGACGGTCTTGGCGATCGCGGTGACTGGTCCTATCTGCTGCTCGCCGATGAAGTCCGCCGGGTGAGCGCGAGACCGGAAGACGATCTGCGCGAGCTGTTCGGCCGGATGTGCTTCAACGCGGCCGTCTCCAATCTGGACGATCACCCGCGCAATCACGCGGTCCTCGCCAAGGGACGTTCGTGGCGTCTGAGTCCGGCCTACGACCTGACGCCCTCGCCGGTGGTGGCCCTGGAACGGCGCGATCTCGCGATGGCCTGCGGCCGCTTCGGGCGTTACGCCAACAGGACCAACCTGCTGAGCGGTCACGGGCGTTTTCTGCTCGGGCAGGCGGCCGCGGCGGCATTGTTCGACCGCATCGCGAGCACCGTGCGCGAAAGATGGCACACCGAGATGCGGCGTGCCGGAGCGAGCGAGCGCGACTGTGAGGTGATCGAGCCCGCGTTTCTGTATGACGGCCTGTTCTACGAAGACGTGGCATAGCGGGTTGACGGGATACGGGCGACGCGACGCGGTGTCCGATCAGGTCGCGCACTGCGGGAAATCCGCTCGGCGCAGTTCGGAAATACGGCCGCTGTACCTTCTCAAGTCGGCGGTAGGTCCGAGGGACATCAAGTGGATCAATCGGCGCGGTTGACATCACGCACAATTGTGTTCATTTGCGAAACTCCGTCAGCAGATAGATAGCGAAGGCTCGGCGGTGCTTCTTGGGAACCGTGAGAAAATCAGTAATTGCTTGCTCGACTGACATCAGGCGCCACTCGACTTCTTGGAGAGCGAATCTACTCGCAGGATTGTATTCGGCTTCCTCTCGTTGCAGTTGAGCCTCACAGAACTCGTCCGCAAATTGCCGTAGTTCCTTCGGGAACCTTCGCATTGGGTTTTGTTTCCGAAACTTGTCTTTGGCCTTGCGATGCACCGAGCCCTGTACGCCTGGATCCAGGCAGGATCGCTCCGATCGGAATTCGGACCACCGACCAACATGTTAGCGTTGGATTCGGCGAGACAGTGGAACAGCGCGTAATATGCGTTACTTATCGCCCGCTTCAATACTATCTGACGCGGTCGTCCTGTAGTCAGCCCAAGGATGTCCCGCGCCAGATCTAGCTGAGCGCGAGCCCTGTCGCTCACGCTATTGTTCGTTTGAGAGCGGGCCACTCCGACTTTGCAACCGGCGAAACTACGGGGAAGTCCATGATATTCTCATGGGCCAACTTGTCTCGAATTCTTCCGATCAGCCCCGTCGTCCAGCCAGGAATCCAAAGATCCTTGGCCGTACCGTCGAACACAATGTAGATTCGGAGGTATCTCTCGTCGTCCAGGATCGCCTCGGCCTGGTGAACAAAGACCTCGAACTCCTTGTTGTAGAACTCGGCCAAGTCAGCCCGGACGATCTTCCGCACCGTTTCTTCCACGGTGCCATTCATGGTGGACGTCATTCACACGCTCCTTGACATTGAATTCCTTCGGACGGCAGACTGGCGCGCCACGGCACGGCCAAACTTCGACCTTGACCGATCCATCCCGCCGAAATTATACCACAGTTGCCCATGCTATCTACGTGGGCAAGGGGCAAGCTGAGGTGACCCTGCCGCCGCAGTGCGGCTATCCGGGCGCATCCGGCACGCAAGAGCGGTCTGCTGCGGCTTCAGTCCGCGTTCGACCTCTCCCAGGTGCACTCGCCATCCGACACGACCCGGTCCTGGGTGAGGTATGAGGCTTCGTAGGTACAGGTGCCGGTCACGCCGGCGTACTTGCCGGTGCCTCCCATGAGTTCCAAGCGGCCCTCGCCACCACCACCTGACGCCATGTCGCCCGCATCTCGGCGCGACATGGTGTACCATCGGTCGCCGGACCCATCGGTTATCGTGCACGGCGCTTCGATGCTCACCCCTTCTGCGGTGCTCGTGGCGTAAAACAGGCACGAGATGAGGCTGTGGTCACCTTGGGTGAACGGTTCGCCGCTGCTTGCCAGGGTGGTGATGGTTCCCTCCAGCGAGCCTGTGCTGATCGTGCCCGCGGCGTGTTCCAACGTGGCGTGGGTGCGCGCGTAACTTCGGATGATGCTGAAGGTGCCGCCTTCGTCCGCCGCCAAGTTCGTTGCGGTGACCAGGAATCCGACTACGGCGGCCATCGTGATGGCCCTTACTTTGGTTGTGAACATCTTGCTCCTCCTCTCCCAGGGTGTTCGGCTCAGGATGGTAGAGGTGGGAGGCGCGTACGCGCAAGCAGGAGTCGTTCCCGGACGCCGCTCTGATCCGGCTGGGCTGCCCGTACGCGGTTCTGTACGTGTACGGCCTCGTGGTCGCAGTTGCGCATGTACTCGTCGATCTGCTCTCGATGAGTCAGGCAATAGGCCAACACGGCGTATACGTCCGAAAGGCTCAGCGTGTCGTACGACTGGACTATGGTCTCGGGAGTGGCGCCACAACGAAACGCATGTACCACTACCTCCAGCAAGACGCGTGTGTCGCCGACGCGAAAGACTCCTGGCGGTTCTTCTCTGAGAGGAACCGTCACGGGCTCGATCGTGGTCATGCCGGAACTCGGTAGTCGTGCCATGACGAAACCATGATAGCGATCCGCCACGGTGGCAGCAAACCGCGAACAGTGTCGCTGTGCTCGTCGGCGGTGCCGGCCGCGACCGACCCGAACACGTAGGCCACGACGAACTGATGCGCGTAACGAGTGAAGATCGCGCTGGCGGCCGCTAAGTCCACGCCGCAAGTCTACACCACGCATGCCGGTCTCCGGTATGCCGCCAAGGTGCGAGTGGTGCGGATCGGTGCCGGCCTCCAGCCGGCTACGACGACCGGGCGGCGATCTGACGGCGCTCTGCCTCCACCTCGGCGAACCAGTTCTCGGCTGCCAGCCGCATGCGGGCGGCGCGGTCGGGATGCGCGGCGGCCAGGTTGCGCGCCTCGGAGGGGTCGTCGGGGATGTGGTACAGCTCCGGCTCGCCCGGCGCCGACAGCGTGCGCTCCACCGGCGGATTGCGCACCTCCATCTCGTAGTGCGGGCGCGCCATCAGCTCGCGCACCGCCACGTTGTCCTCCTGCAGCTTGACCATCGCCTCAGGAATCCGCGGCCAGTACAGCTTCCACGGACCGTCGCGCATCGCCAGGTTGCAGCCGGGCACCGGATCGTAGCGGTTGAACTGCCAGAAACGGGGCGCCGCGCCGGCGGGGACCGTGCCGCGCAGCGGGAGCAACTGATCGCAGCCGTCCAGCGGCTCGCCGTCCGGCACAACGCCCGCGGCCGCGGCCAGCGTCGGCAGCCAGTCGCAGAAGTGAATCATCTCGTCGCACGCGGCGCCGGCCGGCAGGCCGTCCGGCCAGCGCACGATCGCGGGCACCCGGATGCCGCCCTCCAGCACGTCCTGCTTCTGGCCGCGGAACGGGCCGTTGAAGCGCTCCATGCTGAAGCGCCGCGCGCCGTGGCGCTCCGGGCCGAGCCGCTCCGGGCCGAGGTGGGGGCCGTTGTCGCTGGTGACCAGCACCACGGTGTCGTCACCGCAGCCGGCGGCCTGCAGCGTATCGAGGATCTGGCCGATACCCCGATCCATGTGCGCCACCATGCCGTACATGGTGGCCAGCGCATCGTTCAGGTCGCCGCGCCGCCGAAACGGCGCGCAGCTCTCCTCGGGTGCCTGCAGGGGCGCGTGCGGGGCGTGGTAGGCCACTACCAGCAGGAACGGCTGCCGGGCAGCGGCGCCGGGCGCCGCGCCGCGGCGCCGTATGAAGTCCACTGCCTCCGCGGTGAACACGTCGGTCTGGTAACGGCCGTCGGCGCGGCGCGAGCTGCCGTTGTAGTCCAGGAACCAGTCCCAGTAGTCCATGATGCCGCTCAGGAAGCCGGCGAATTCCTCGAACCCGCGCCGGTTGGGATGGTAGCGCCGGTCGTGCACGCCGCTGTGCCACTTGCCCACGTAGCCGGTGCGGTAGCCGGCGGCGGCGAACACGTCGCCGATGGTGCGTTCGCGCAGCGCGATGCGGTCGAGGCCGCGGTTCGACTCCACGCTCAGCACGCCGCAGCGGTGGTGGTAGCGTCCGGTGAGCAGGGCGGCGCGCGCCGGGGCGCAGATCGGTGCGCCGCTGTAGTGCTGGGAGCAGCGCACGCCCTCGGCCGCGAGCCGGTCGATGCTGGGCGTGGACAGGATGGTGTTGCCATAGCAACTCAGGTCGCCGTAGCCGAGGTCGTCGGCCACGATCAGGACGACGTTGGGTCGCGTGCGCGACTGCGAGGCGGCCATGCGCGGCGCGGACAAGCGGCGGATGCGCCGCGCCTCAGGTGCGCGCCGGCTGCTTCAGGTGCCGCTCCTGGCCCTGGCCCACCACCCGGTAGGTCAAGCCCTGCTGCTTGCCGCGGCGCTTCAGCCCCGCCACCACCAGGTTGTTGTAGGGATCGGTCGGCTTCACGAAGGTCGGACGCATGGCGGCGTTGTGGTAGCCGATCCGCACCGAGCGGCGCCAGTCGCCCGAGCGGTTCATGTCGGACCAGTGGATGGTCAGGTAGCTGAAGAAGATCACGTCACCGGCCTTGGCCGGCACCGTCAGCGACGGCGTCTTGTCGGGATGGTACTTCTCGGGCGGCAGGTAGGGCCGCGTGTGATCGCCGGTGATGTGCTCCAGGGGGCCCTCCTTGTGGCTGCCCGGAACCACCTGCAGGCAGCCGCTGGCCTCCGGCGCGTCGTCCAGGTGCAGCAGGCAATCGACGAAGTCGGGCCCGTCGTGGGGATAGAACGGGTAGTCCTGGTGCATCGGAAACGGTGTGCCGCGCTCGGGCGGCTTGGCGTGCAGGATGGTGCCGTGCCACTGCACCGCGGGGCCCACCAGGGCGCGTACGCACTCGGTGAGGCGCTGGTGGAAGATGATCCGGCCCCAGGCCGCCGAGTAGAACTGCGGGTTGCCGATGAACACGGCGCGCGTGTTCTCCTGTTCGCCGGCGGGCAGGTAGTGGTCTCGCCAGGGGCCCTTCCAGCCGATGCTGTCCTCGCCCCACCACTCGTCGACGATGAAGTCCATCTCCCGTTCCAACTCCTCCAACTCCGCGGGCGTGAAGATGTTGGAGACGCGGAGGTAGCCGTCCTCGCGATAGGCTTCGACCTGCTCTGCTGTCAACATGGGAGTGAAACCTACCCTGCCCCCGCACCCGTGTCGAGGTCGGACAGGAGGGAGGCCGTCCGGGATGCATCCCGAGCGTGGCGGCGATCAGGAGTCGCCGAACTTCTTCACGGCGCGTCACCCGCTGGTGGAACTCCCTTCCGCGAACAGCGAACGGTCGCCGGCTGTTCGTTCACAGGTCCTCCGGCGTCAGTCCAGTCCGACGCGCAATGCGTGCTAGCATCCTCGGTCCGATTTCCTCGTTGTCATGAAACGCGAACACGTAGTTGGACCAGCCCGGTCTCGCGAGCGTACGATGGGAACCTGATTGACGCTTAACGGTCCAGCCGATGCTGACCAGAGCCGCGAGAACTTGCCGCGCACGTGTGCTCGACCACCGCTTCACGCCGCTTCGAATGAGATGTGGAGAAGCTCCGGAACGGATTCACCGTGCTCCAGACGGTCGGCCAGGACTCGGAGAGCAAGCGCTTGCACCTTCGCCTTGGCGTCATCTGGAGAGCTGCCGTAGGTCATCACCCCCGGCAACTCGACAACTTCGGCAATCCAGCGTTGGTCCTGTTCCTGCTCTATTTCGATGGTGAACTTCTGGGTACTCATGCCGCAGCCGTATTCTAAGGTAAACGATTCGGCGCATTGGGGCGAGCAAGCCGCGGCAGGGGGGCAGGCGGCAAGAGGAACGCCGGCTTGCGTCTTGCGTCAACACGACGAGCAGGCCGTGCTACGGTGGCGCCATGCAATTGCCGGTCAATGGCGGTGCGGCGGGCGTCCTGGACCGCGCCAAGGGGGCGCTGATCGGGCTCGCACTCGGGGACGCGCTCGGTACTACGCTGGAATTCGAGCGGCGCGACACGCAGCCTGAGGTTACCGACATCGTGGGAGGCGGGCCGTTCGGCCTCGCAGCCGGCGAGTGGACCGACGACACCAGCATGGCGCTGTGCCTGGCCGACTCGCTGCTCGCGGCGGGCGGGCTGGACGTGCATGACCTGATCGAGCGCTTCTGCCGGTGGCACGAGCACGGCTATAACTCGGCCACCGGCGAGTGCTTCGACATCGGCGGCGCCACGGCCGCGGCGCTCAGCTCCTTCCGGGCCACCGGCGAGCCGCTGAGCGGCAGTACCGATCCGCACAGCGCCGGCAACGGCTCGCTGATGCGCCTGTCGCCGGTGGCGATCCGCTGGTGGCGCGACCCGGCACGGGCGGTCGAGGCCGCACGCCTGCAGAGCCGCACCACGCACGGCACGCCTCAGGCGGTGGAGGCGTGCGCGCTGTTCGCCGAACTGCTGGTCGAGGCGATCGGCGGGGCGCCGAAGGAGACCGTGTTGCGTACCCGGGACTGGCGCGGCGATGCGGCGATTGCCGCGGTGGCGGCGGGATCGTGGCGCGCCAAGGAGCGCGACGCCATCTCGTCGTCGGGGTACGTCCTGCACACGCAGGAGGCGGCGCTGTGGTGCGTGGGCCGATCCGAGTCGATCGAGGAGGCCCTGATTCTGGCCGCCAATCTCGCCGGCGACGCCGATACCGTGGCCGCCGTAACCGGCCAGCTCGCCGGCGCGTTGTGGGGGATGTCCGGCGCACCCGCCGCGTGGCTCGACAAGCTCGCTTGGCGCGACCGGATCGAATCGCTTGCCGCCGCGCTGTTCAAGGCCGCCGAATCGGAAACGGAACGGGGGACCGCCGAGAGATGACCCTCTCCGCCTGCTGAGACCGTTGCAACTATGCCTGCGGTGGAGGGCGCCGCTTCAGGCAGGCGCGCACGGAGTCGCGAAACGAGCGGCCTACCGGCACCCGGTGGCCGCCGGTGAGATGGAGCAGGGTGCGGTGGCCATCGCTGTGCATCCGAACGATGTGCCGGTATGCCGCCCAGTACGATCGGTGCGTCTGCATTCCTTGACCGTCCAGCGCTCCGACCACGTCCGCCAGCCGCATGTACACCACTGCCTTTCCTGAAGTGGTCACGACCTCCACGTAGTGCCCGGAGACATGCGCGTACACCATATCCCGTCCGATCTCCGGCGGTAGACGGAGCCGGCGAGTCTCGCCCGACGCGCTGTCACTCGGATCCTCCGCCGGGTCCGACGTGCCGCCGGTTTCGGTGAGGTCCGATACGTTCGCGCCCTCGGGGAGATGAGCCGGATCGCCCACCGTGCCGCCTCCTCCCTCCGAAGCGGTACTGCCGGGGACCGTCGTCGCGCTCGTCGCAGGTTCGGACTCGGGCGGACCAACGGGCGGAGTCCGGGAGCCGGCCTCCGCTCCGCCAGTGCCGCGAGTCGTTCGGCTCACTCGCTGGCACAACACGTAGAATGCGAACTCCGTACCGACACCGGAGACAAGCACGCCAAAGGAATACACGCCGAGGAAGCTCACCGTCGGGTGCGCGCCGTCATGAAAAACTCGGTAGAGAACCATGGCCAGGGCCGAACACGGCGCGGCTACGACCGCGCACATCAGGGCGAGCGCAAGCGTGGCGGAGAATACGCTGCGATTCCGCATCGCGTACACGCAGAAGAACCCCGCGGCGAAGCAGATGGGAGCCGCAAAAACGGTAATAACTCCGAAGTAAGCGAATCTGTGCACAAGCGTCAACGTTTCCAGGGTTCCCATCGGCCCCAGCGTCGACACGATCGCCAACAATCCGACCGAGATACCGGCTACCAATACCGCCATGCCTGGCGTCACAACCTCGCGATATGCATAGCCGCGGCCAACGGCTTCGACGCGAGCACCGGCCTGATCACCACCGTGAATGACGACACCGTCACCACGGACCGCACCATCACGGCCACGCTCGCGAGTTGCGACCTGGAGGTCGCTTACACGATCGGCACGCCGAACACCGCGTCGGTCGCGGTGCGTGACCACGACCCGGTGCAAGGTACGCAGCCGACCGCCGGCAGCACGCCGGTCGGCATCGCGCCGCCGTCCAGTGGTCCGAGCGCGCCGGCATGGACGAAGGGCAGTCACACCGCCACGGTCGGCGGGCTGACCGCCGAATGGAAGGCCTATCAGGGTGAGTGGACGACCGTGGGTGTTGCTCTGACGGTCAACTTCAGCCCGTCGCTACCGAGCCTCGCGCAGTTCGCCGGCGACTCCGGAGCCCCCAGCCAACACACCGGGCGGTACACGGTGGAGGTCAACTTCTCGCTGGTGATGCCGGACGGTACCAAGGAGTATCCGGTACGCAAGCAGGCGTTCGGGGGCGGGAGCAGCATGACCGTCGGCTTCGACCGGGCGCTTCCTGCCGGAACCCAGGTGCGCGCCTCGCTCGACGCGTTCGGGGAACTGTTCTTTCGGGGCGGCAACAACCAGTACACCCGCGTCAGCCACTACGGCTATTACTCGATCGGCTCACCGTCGAGCGCCACCGCAACCGTCCCCCAGCCGCCAGAGGACGAGTAGCAGCGCGGACCGCTGCCTTACTCCGGGCCGGCGAAGAAGTCGGCGGCCTGCATCATCATGTCCTGCTGCCGGACCGCCAGTCCCCTCACCGCCGGCACGTATTCGCCGGTCCAGCGCGGGTCGTTGCGCACCGCATCACGTGCTTCCTGAAAGTGGGCATAGTCCCGGTACGCCCATATGTGCACGATCCGGTTGAGCGGCCCGATGTCGGTGTAGTACCAGCCGGCGAGCTTCACACCGTGGTCCTCCCGGATCTTCAGGGCGATGTCGCGAACCGCGTCCATGTAGCGCGGCACCGCGCCCGGCTGCAGGTCATAAATCCTCATGTCGTAGATCATTGCGTTCCTCCTCTCGGATCGATCCAGGACCCCGCGATGCCGGTGACCTGCCGTCGAATGCTCGCACGAAGCCGGCCGGATCGCAAACTCGTGGCGCCGGAACCGCTGGAAGCGCCGGAACCGCCGGAACGATCCGGCAGTCTCTCCGCGGACGACGATGATGGCCGGCACGCGGCCCGCACGATACTCTATTTTACAAAGTACTTGACTCTATAGTGCGAGACTGATAGGTTTCCCGCGCCCTGCCGGGACATGCCGGGCAGCGGCGCCGGATGCACCATGAGCAGAACCGACGACATTCCGTCCGCCCGGATTGCCGAGTGGCGAGCGCGCTTGCGCGGCCACGGCATCGGCGACGGCGACCAGGACCGCTTGGAGCGCACGCTGCGCGAACAGGTGAGCGGCCTAGTAGCAGCGGGGTTGGATTCGGACGAGGCGTTCCTGATCGCGGTCAAGCGCACCGCCGGCCTCAGCGCCGCGGCACGCGAGTTCAACCAGGCACACGCCGGGTGGCTGTGGCGGCAGCTCGCTGCCCGCCCCGTCGCCGGCATCGGCCAACTGCCTCTGCGCGGCGACCTGGTGCTCGCCGCCGCCCTTGCGTTGGCGGCCGCCGCGGCGGTGAAGGCTCCGGCGCTGTTCGGCGCGCAGTTCGACACCGCTTCCGGCGGCTTCTACGCGCGCAACCTCGGTCTGCTTGTGCTCCCCCTGCTGGCCGCCCTGCTCCTGGGCCGGCACGGGGTGACGCCGGCGCGGTCCGTAACTATCGGGGTGTTGTTCGCCGCCGGCGCCGTGTTCGCCAACGTCTTTCCGTTCCTGCCCGGCGGCGCCACCGAGAACCTCACCGCGACCCACCTGCCCATTGCGCTGTGGCTGGTCGTGGGGCTTGCGCACGCCGGGAACGGCTGGCGGACCGCTTCAGGCCGCATGGAATTCGTGCGCTTCTCCGGGGAGTGGTTGATCTACTACGTCCTGTTCGCCCTCGGCGGCGGCGTGCTGACGCTGCTGACGGCAGCCCTGTTCGAGGCGGTCGGAGTTGGCATCGACGGCTTTCTGGAGCAGTGGCTGCTGCCGTGCGGAGCGGCAGGCGCGGTGATCGTCGCGGGCTGGCTGGCAGAAGGGAAGAACGGCGTGGCAGGGCAACTGGCGCCGCTGCTGGCGCAAGTTCTCTCGCCGCTGTTCGCGGCCCTGTTGGTGGCGTTCCTCGCCGTCATGGTGTGGACCGGAGCGGGCATCGCCGTGGACCGCGAGGTGCTGATCGCCTTCGACCTGCTGCTGGTGCTGGTGGTGGGCATGCTGCTGTACGCGATCTCCGCACGCGACCCGGAGGCGCCGCTGGGCGTGTCCGACACGCTCAGGCTGGTGCTTGCCGTGGCCGCTCTCGTTGCCGACCTCGCGGCGTTGGCCGCGGTCGCGGCGCGTATCGGCGAGTTCGGCTTCAGCGCCAACAAGGTCGCGGCATTGGGCGTGAACCTGCTGCTGCTGGCCCATCTCGCCGGGACCGCGTGGCTGCACGTCCGGTTTCTGGCCGGCACCGGTTCCTTTGCCGCCGTGGCCCGCTGGCAGACCGCCTACCTGCCGGTGTACGGCGTATGGGCCGCCCTGGTGGTCGTCCTGTTCCCGCCGCTGTTCCGCTATCTGTGAGCCCTGCCTGCATCACCGTGTCCGGTGCTTGGGTCGGCTGGCCCGGCAGGGTAAGGTGGGGCACCATGGCATCCGCACGTCCCAACATCGTCTTCATCCTCACCGACGACCAGGGCCCGTGGGCCGCCGGCTGCTACGGCAACCGGGAGATGCGCACGCCCAACATCGACCGCATCGCCGCCACCGGCCTGCGCTTCGACAACTTCTTCTGCGCCTCGCCGGTGTGCTCGGCGAGCCGGGCGTCGTTTCTCACCGGGCAGATGCCGTCCCGGCACGGCGTGCACGACTGGATCCGCGGCGGCAACTACGGCCCCGACGCGGCCACCTACCTGGAGGGTCAGACCGCCTACACCGACCTGCTGGCACAGGCGGGCTGGACCTGCGGCATCAGCGGCAAGTGGCACCTCGGCAACAGCGCCCTGCCGCAGCACGGCTTCAGCCACTGGTTCGTGCACGAGAAGGGCGGCGGCGAGTACAAAGACGCACCGATGATCCGCGACGGCGAGCTGTTCAACGCCCCCGGCTACGTTACCAACGTGATCACCGACGACGCCCTGGAGTTCATCGACCGCCGCGCCGGCGACGCAGCGCCGTTCTACCTGAGCGTGCACTACACCGCCCCGCACAGCCCGTGGACCGGCCATCCGCAGGACATCGTCGACAGCTACGACGACTGCCCGTTCGATTCTTGCCCGCAGGAAAAGCTGCATCCGTGGGCCCACTGGCTGTCCCGGAAGTGCCTCGGCAACCGCGAAATGCTCAAGGGCTACTTCGCCGCCGTCACCGCCATGGACCTGGACGTGGGTCGCATCCTCGACCGGCTGGAACACCATGGCATCCGCGACGACACGCTGGTGGTGTTCACCAGCGACAACGGCTTCAGTTGCGGCCACCACGGCTTCTGGGGCAAGGGCAACGGCACCTTGCCGCTCAACATGTACGAAAACTCGATCAAGGTACCGTTCCTGGCCAGCCAGCCGGGCCGCATCCCCCAGGGGCGCGCCACCGGCCGGATGTGCAGCGCAGTCGACTTCATGCCCACCCTGCTGGACTATGCCGGCGTCGACTTCCCCAAGGTCCTGCACCGCGGTCGCCCCGGGCGCTCCTTCGCCGGCCTCCTGCAAGGCGGTGACGCACCGGCGCACGACCACGTCGTGATCTACGACGAGTACGGCGCTACCCGGATGATCCGCACCGCCGAGTGGAAGTACGTGCACCGCTACCCCGTCGCAACGCTCCCGGCCGCCCCCAACGAGTTGTACGACCTGGTAAACGATCCCGGCGAGCGCACCAACCGCATCGACGACACCGGCCAGCAGCCGCGCATCGAAGAACTGCGCGGCCTGCTCGAAGACTGGTTCATCAAGCAGGTATCCGCGGACAAGAACGGCCGTTCTCTGCCGGTCAGCGGCGGCGGCCAGTTGCGCCCCGTCGGCCGCTCCTGGAACGACGGCTCCCCCGCCTTCGAGTCCAACCACGCCCCCCCAAGCCCCTGGTGGCGCAACAAGTGACAGGTCCCGGAGAATCCAACGACCTGATCCGCGCCATTACCGAAGACTTCGCATCTCGATTCGTCCCGCGCAGCACGCTTGTCTTCGTCGGAGACACCGCCGACAAGGGGACACACTTCGACAGCGACCGGCTCGCCGCATTGGATGTGCCGGTCGACTCTCAAGGAAAGATGCCGGATGTCGTGCTCCACAATGCGGAGCGAGGATGGCTGATACTGGTCGACGCGGTAACCAGCCACGGCCCCATCGACCACCAGCGCCATGCCGAGTTGACCGAGCTCTTCGCCGAAGCCCAGGCCGGCATCGTCTACGTGACAGCGTTCCCCACCCGCGCCGCGATCGCCCGGTATCTCGCAGACATCGCATGGCACACCACGGTGTGGGTAGCGGACGAACCGTCACATCTGATCCACTTCAATGGCGGCCGACTACTTACTCCTTATGGGACCAAGTAGTCCAAGGCGCAGCGGCGTCAGCCGCTGTGCATGCGCCGGCTGGCGTCCGTCGACGGAAGGACGCACCGGCCTTGCCAGTAGCTGGGATGCTGGCGCCAGCGCTAGTCGACTGCGACTAGCCTGACGATGTGACGCACAAACATTCAATACGTGCTACCCCGCCTTCCCTGTCTCTTCAACTTTCTACAAGTCGTTTGTGACCCACGAAACAACCCAACCACATCGAATCCGGATCTACCGTCCCCCTTTTTCCCCGTACGACGTCCGACCGTTCATGCAGGTACCACGGTTTCGTTCAGGTCCAGAATCCTTGAATGCCCTCCCCGCATCCACTCCGGAACGTCCATCCCACTATGAATCACCACCACTCGCGGATGCGCGGTCTCGCCTTCCAGTGCGCCCCGGAAGTCCACCAAACTCGACCGCGCTAATGCTTGTACCGTAAACGCATACGGAGACAGCTCTCTTGGCACGCCTCCAACCCTACCTCTCTCAGCATCTACTACAGAACGAAACTCTCCAACACTGACTCCGCACAGGCGCAATAGCGCCAAAACGCTCACTGCCAACCTCCTGACGTCCCTCGGCAGTTGTTCCGCCGCCCACAACTGCCGGGCATGATCGATAATCTCAAGTACTTCCCTTGTCTGTTGATCTTCTTTCGCTATGCCCGGAGCCCGCGCTAATGTCACCGCCTCAGACACGGATACCTCAGCGTGTTCAAGCATTGCTTTCACCTGAAAAGCGACGCGCTCGAGCGGCCAACTGACGGTATCCGTCTTGTAAATCAGATCATGAGTGGCAACGCTCCAAGCGTGTTGCAGGATCGTCTTTATCTGTACCTCAAATAATACTCCATTGAGGTTCGGATCCTTCCCGCTTATTCGTGGGCGCCGCGCTACGTATAGTCTCAAATCGTCAAAAACAAATTCTGAAGAGCTCTTCCTTGTGAAGTTGTCGTCGATTGGTCGACGTTCCCTACGATCATACAGCTGATAGACCATCTCCTCCGCACTGCCGATTTCAGCAATTGTTGGAACTACGATTGTACATGCGAAGAAGTCCTCCAGACACATTGGATCTACCACGCTCCCCGTCTCGACCTTTTGAGCGAAACTCTCGAGTGTCTTAATACGGGAAGAGTAGAGCCATCCGGAGTCTTCAACCATGCTCTTCAATACTTCTTCTACATCCAATTTGAGCATCTTGTACTTAGGCTGGCAGCTTCGGTGGATGTCACGAATTGACTTGACAATCTTCACAGAGAGGTGCGCTATTGTTGCATTGCGGCTACCAAAGCGTCGTGACGCTTTGTTCGCGGTGTCAGATCCGTACTGGCCCCTCGCGTATTGTTCGCATAGTCGATTGCGGCAGCCCGAAAGGCGCGATCTCCAGAAAGAACGGCGTTCGGATCCTCCTTAGCATCCTGTGCATCTTTAGCCCTCTGCACGGCTCTCATGAACTTGTCATATCGATCAACCAATTCCCTTTTTGGAGAGGAGATCGGACGCTCCAGGAAGAGATAGCTCCACAATGAATAGAAGTTACCTTGAGGTCTAATGTAGTCCGCTATACTAGGTCGCAAATCAATCATCTCTGCAACACTCTTCTTGAGGACCTCCAGCTGTGTGACGAAGTCATCCTCAATGAATCCATACAGCTCCGAGACGTCTTCATACTCCGCATACAGATCGTCAAGCCCGTCTTGATCGAACCCTATAATACGGCCCTTTATTATCACAGCACACAACTCCGAGATGAACTGAACGTCAAGCATACGCTTGATTCGCGCTGTCGTGACTACTCCTGTATTCTTCCACTCAATCTTCTCGGCCTCGCGCTCGACAAATCTGATGAACCAGCCTTCGTACTTCGCATGCCTCAACTCCTGGGGAGTCAATCGACGTGAATTGCGGTTTATGCGGTCGAACGTGCTTCGGATCTGCGCCTCCTCGACATTCGGCATCATCTCCACAATTAACTCGTAGTTCCAGAATCTCTCGCGGGTCTCTCGTGCGAGATCCTTCCATCGCTTCTTCTGTAGATTGCGATCACCAAAGTAGTCGGGTACTCTTACCCGGTCCTGTGTAAACTCGATAATCGTCTGCAGCCGCTGCTTTCCATCGACTACATGGTAAGTCGCACGTCCGTTTTCGTCCATCGTCTTGTGCAAAAACACCGGCGGCGCTGGGTAGTTGTTCAAGATTGTATCAACGAAAAACTTCTTGTCGCGCGGTGACCAAACACTACGACGTTGATAGGCCGGCTCTAGGTCAAGCTGATTCCTCTCGTACTGATCCAGGAACCAGCTAATATCTTGGGTAGTCAAACTGCGGTTCATGTAAACACCTCCCGTGCTCCGCTCCCACGCATGCCTCTACGAACTCTAACCCCTCCAGCCACATTCTTGCAACACCCAAGCTACACGCATTCGCTCGGCTCGCTCAGCCGTTCGCGACACACGAACGCGCCATCGTGTTGACCGGTTCTGACTCACTCGCCCGACCACCATGGCAACCTACCAACGGCACCAAGCGTCAGATGCCGACAACGTATTCGTTCGTTTAACCACTCATCTGTCTTTTGACTCATGAGCCGTGCGACAAACTTCTGGCAACTCTCCACTGACCGGTCGCGCGGAGTGCACACGATAATGTGATTTTCTACCGCCACGTCTTCCTGGCCTAGCACCGTTGTCGCTACAGCCCTCCTACCATCTCTTGGACTCGATGTCCGTCGGATCGCAACAAACGGTGGCTCAAACAGACGCCCTTTGAACCGCCGTGTCTCCGAAACACGCAACTTCGTGCTCCATGGATGCAACCCACGGACATCAACAATTGAAGCAAACTTCTCGACCATAGTCCGCCATCTCTCATATCGCGTGCCAGATCGAAGTACATCTGGAAGAATCGCAACTATCCGAGCACCGGCTTTGCAATGTACAATTGCATCAGCTGCAAAGCACGCAGCCGCATTGGTGAGTCCCGTACTCCACACATACTTGTCCGAAACGTTGACTAGCGTGTATGGTGGGTTCATCACGATTCGATCCGATTGCGAATAGAGGTCAGTGCAATTACGAATGTCAGCCGTCGTGATCGAAGGAAAAGCTTCCGCTAATTCACGTGACGTAAGGGACTCGCGACAACCAACTCGCCGCATTGCTAGCAGGGCGAGGCGCGCTCTCGCCGCGCGTACGAAAACAGGAGAAATATCGCATCCGACTAGTCGATTTCCCCACTGAGAGAGGGTCTCCGCCACTGTCGCACCAATGTTCATTTTTCGAGCAATAGCCAAAAGAAGATCCCCTGCGCCGCAAGTCGGATCAAAATAGCGACAGGAATCTTGCACGGACATTCCGAGTGCAGACACTGCTCGTTCTGCGAGAGAGGCGCCCGTGAAAAATGCGCCTTGTCTTTTTTGAGCTCGTAAACCGGCCGCTTGTCGAAGCTCTAACGCCGCGCCGCTGTTCAGCGATACATCGCACCATTTCGTCCACCGTGTCCACGAAAGACGTTGCGTCAGTATCTGCTGTTCAAGCTCCCTCACGTAGGGTAGAAGCTCATCCATCGGCGGACAAACTTCCTAGGTGTCGCGGGATACGAGAGTAGAACATCCAGTGCGCTCAGACCTGAATTGGTGACCAAAGGATATTGCCTCGCGGTACGCTTGACAACCGGGGGTGGGACGGTTTCGGCAAAGGACCTCCCGAGAGCGTGTGAGATCTCGGTGGCTCGCCGTGCGAAGGGTTTCAGACGCTGACAGGTGGACCATCATGACATAGCGTTCAACAGACAAGGAACGGCAGAGTCGCCGCCGAAACTTAGTTCCGAACGGCTGGGTCCATGAGCGAGATTGTTGGTGGATCGTGCCTTACCCGTGTCTCGCCGTCGGTTGAGTCATCTGGTTGGGAGCCTCGCCATCGCGGACTGGCCCACTGGAGAAATCTCTATGCTGGCAGGCAGGTGGTGAACCAGGGTTCTATGGCGATGTGGGGCACATGGAAGGCACCGGACACCGCCGTGCAGCAGGAACAAGTGCAGGCGGTGGGACGCGATCTTGCTGCCCTCGCTGGGCCTTGCCTCGGCGTGCGAGAACCTGCACACTGCGGACTGGCACCTGGGAGCGCGCCTCGGGCGGCACGACCAGTTGCCCGATCAGCACCCGACAATACGCGCCGTACTCGACGAGCTTGCTGACCTCGCACGTGCAAGCTGTGGCCGAGCAGGTGCCCAACGTGGCCGCAGTGACCCGCACGTCTCCGGCAGCCGCGACGAGTGGCTGTCCGGCGCCCAGCGTCGTTGTTCCGCGATGCGAACGCCGGCTCATCTACCCTGAGCGGCCTCGTCTACTGACTCCGGTCGTCTCACGTACTGGCCTGTAAACGCCGCCGGAGTCAGAAGTCGATGCCGCGTTGAGCCTTGATTCCGGATTGGAAAGGGTGCTTGATCTCTACCATCTCGCTGACCAGGTCGGCGTACTCGATCAGTTCGCGGGCGGCGCCGCGGCCGGTCAGCACGACGTGGGTGCGGGCGGCGCGCGCCTCCAGGCAGTCGATTATTTCGGCGGCCGGCAGGTAGTTGTAGCTCGACACCACGTTGATCTCGTCCAGCACCACCAGGTCGAATTGCCCGCCGGCGATCGACTCGCGCGCGATGTCGAGTCCGGCCCGGGCGGTGGCGATGTCCAGTGCTCGGTTCTGGGTGTCCCAGGTGAAGCCCTGGCCGGTGGTGCGCCACTCCACCTGCTCCGGGAAGCGGCTGAAGAAACGCCGTTCGCCGGTCTGCCACTTGCCCTTGATGAACTGCACGATTGCGACGCGCTGTCCCCAGCCGAGGGCGCGCGCGGCCACGCCGAAGGCGGCGCTCGACTTGCCCTTGCCATTGCCGGTGTGCACCAGCACCAGCCCGCGCTCCGGATTCACGGCACGCGCCACCTTGGCGCGCTGCTCGGCCTGCAGCCGGCGCATGCGCTCGGCGTGCTCGCGGTCGGCGGCGCCGGCGCCCGGCGACTCGCGCGCCTCTGCGCTGTCATTGCGGTCGGTCATCACTCCAAATCTCCTTTCGCGGGCGGTTTGATCTGCAGCGGCAAGCCCGCCACCATCAGGCACACCTCGCCGGCCCGCGCGGCGACCGCCTGGTTCACCCGGCCGAGCGCATCGCGGTAGGCGCGACCCAGCGGCGATGGCGGCACCACGCCCAGCCCGACCTCGTTGCTGACCACGATCCAGTGCGCGCGCGAACCCGCGCAGACGTCCAGCAACTCTCTTGTAGAGATCAAGATACGCTCCTCCAGATCGCGCTCCGAAGCGGTGCCCGGCTGGCGATCGAGCAGCAGGTTGCTGACCCACAGGGTGAGGCAGTCGATCAACACGGTGTCGTAGCGGTGGTGAACGGACCGCAACGCGCCGGCCGGGTCGAGCGGTTCCTCCAGGGTGTCCCAGTGCTCCGGCCGGGCGGCCCGGTGAGCGGCAATGCGGCTCCGCATCTCCGCGTCGCGCCCCTCGGCGGTGGCGACGTACAGCACCCGCTCGCCGCGCGCCGCGAGCTGTTCGGCGTGCGTGCTCTTGCCGGAGCGGGCGCCGCCGACGATGAAGGTCAGTGCGCCGCGCATGACCGCAGGTGGCCGGTGTCGTTGAACAGGTCCAGCGTCGCGGCGCCGTCGTCGAACACCGTGACCTGCGCCAGGCCGCAATTGGCAATTCTGAACCGCCAGATCGCCCGCGACGGCAACCCCAACAGCGACACGATCAGCGCACACAGCGAGCCGCCGTGTCCCACTATGAGGACGTTCTCATCGCGCCCGCCGTGCTCGTCGCGCAGCCGGCGCGCGACTCCCGACACCCGCCCCAACATCTGCAGGTCGCTCTCCCCGCCCGGAGGCGCGGTATCCTCGTCGTAGGTGGGCGCGCGAAAGATGCGGCGGTAGTGCTCCGGATCCCGCGCCTCCGCTTCCCGGTAGGTCAGGCCCTCCCACTCGCCGAAGCCCTTCTCGCGCAACTCGGCCAACTCGGTTACCCGCAACTCGCGGCCGCGCGCGACGGCCGCCGCCGTCTGCGTGACCCGGCCCAAGTCGCTCGCGTACGCCGCGGCAAACGAAACCCCCGCCAGGCGCTTCGCGACCGCCCGCGCCTGCGTCCGTCCGGCGTCGTTCAGCGGCGGATCCGCCTGCCCCTGGAACCGCGACTCCCGGTTCCAGGCGGTCTCGCCGTGCCGAACCAGGTACCACCTGCTTGCTTCCATCATCCCGCTCCGTCCAACCAGCCGGCGACCGGCGAGCGCATGGCGTCGGACCTCCCGGCCGCGATCACCGCCGCTGCCACGAGCACCGCAACCTCCGCGATCTCGTTCACCGCGCCGTAGATGTCGCCGGTCATGCCACCGATCAGGCGGCGTGCGACCGTCGCTACCGCCCAGGCGGCCGCCCCGGCCAGCGCCAGCAGCGCCAGTGACCACCAGCCGGCCAATGCCAGCCCGGCGGCCGCGGCGGTGCCGCTGCCGGCGATCAGCGCCCACCGGCCGCGTCCGCCGGCGAACGGCGTGCCCGCGCCGCGCTCGCGCACGTACGGGAATATCTCCATCGCGAGCAGCATCGCCCAGCGCGACAGGCACGGGAACAGCAGCAGGACCGCGGGCCGGCTCGCGGCCGGCAGCGCGGCGACCGCGCTGACCTTGATCAGCAGCAGGCACGCCACACCCACTACGGCGAACGCGCCGACGTGAGAGTCGCGCAGGATCTGCAGGCGGCGGGCGCGGCTGAGTCCGCCCGGCAGCGCGTCACAGGTGTCCATGAAGCCGTCCAGGTGCAGCGCGCGAGTCAGCACCGCCAGCGCGGTGACCAGCAGCGCGGCGGCCAGCAGGGAGAGAACACCGCACGCCCCGGCACGCGCCGCGTCGCAGGCATCGGAGGCGGGCCGCAGGCCGGCCACGCCGAACAGCAGGTCGAGTGCGGCGATAATGGCGCCGAGCAGCAGCCCGACGGCCGGGAACCAGGCGGGTGCGGCCGCCAGCGAGCGCGCGCTGCCGGCGCCGTTGCCGGCGCCGGCGGGCAGGATGGTGAGGAAGGTCAGCGCCGCGCGCAGGCCGTTCATGACCCGTCGCGGTCGGATACGCCCGCCTCGGCGAACGTCGCCATCTCGGCCAGGCAGGCCGCGGCCGCCTCGATGATCGGCATCGCCAGCACCGCGCCGCTGCCCTCGCCCAGGCGCAGTTCCAGGTCCAGCAGCGGCCTCAGGCCGAGGTGCGCCAGCACCGCGCGGTGCCCCGGTTCGGGCGAGCGGTGCGCGGCGATCAGGTACCCGCGGGCATGCGGACTGAGGAGGACCGCTCCGAGCGCCGCCGCGCCTGAAATGAAGCCGTCCAGCACCACGGCGCGGCGCCGGCTCGCTACGCCCAGAATCACGCCGGCCAGCACACCGATCTCGAAGCCGCCCACCTTGGCCAGAACGTCGAGCGCGTCGCCGCCATCGGGCATGTTGCACGCGAGCGCGCGTTCCACCACGGCGATCTTGTTGCGCAACTGGTCATCGCTGCGCCCCGTCCCGCGCCCCGTCGTCACTTCCGGAGGACGGCCGGTCACCGCGGCGGTGATTGCGCTCGCGGCGGTGGTGTTGCCGATTCCCATGTCGCCGGTGGCAATCAGGTCGGCCCCGGCGGTCACCACCTCGCCGGCGATCTCGATGCCGGCTTCGAGACACCGCACGGCCTGCTCCCGGCTCATCGCCGGGCCTTGGCTGATGTCGCCGGTGCCGGACCCGGCGCGCACTACCCGCAGAGCCGGATCGGGCGCCGGCTCCGGAGCCGCGATACCCGCATCCACCACCACTTGCCGCACTCCCAACCGGCCGCACATCACGCTCACCGCGGCACCGCCGGTGAGGAAGTTGGCAACCATCTGCGCGGTAACCGCCTGCGGATAGCCGGTCACCCCCTGCGCCACCACGCCGTGATCGCCGGCCGCCACGATCACTGCCGTGCCGCCGATCCGCGGGCGCGCGTCGCCGAACATGCCGGCCAGCCGCACCGCCAACTCCTCCAGCCGCCCCAGGCTGCCGGGCGGCTTGGTGAGCGCCCGCTGCCGCGCCTCGGCGCGCCGCATCGCGCCCGCGTCCAGGGGCCCGATGCGTGCCAGCGCCGCGGCCAGATTCGCGTCAGTCGAGGCCACCCGGCACCTCCGCGCCCGTGCGCTCGCTCGGACCGACCAGCCATACCCGCGGTTCTCCGGTTTCCGTGTCCCGCGACACCCGTGCCTCCACGCCGAACACCGCCCGGAACTGCTCGGGGACCAGCACCTCGCGGGGGCTGCCGTAGCCAGCCACCCGCCCCGCCGCCAGCAGCACCAGCCGGTCGCAGTAGCGGCCGGCCAGTTCCACGTCATGCAGCGCCACCACCACCGCCGCGCCGCCCGCCGCCTCGCGCCGCAGGGTTGCCATCACCGCCAGCCGGTGGCGCAGGTCGAGACTCGCCAGCGGTTCGTCGAGCACCAGCACGCCGGCCTGCTGGGCCAGCGCGCGCGCCAACAGGACGCGCTGCCGCTCGCCGCCCGACAGGCGGTCGAGGCCGCGCGCTTCGAACCGCCTGCTCTCGGTGCGCGCCAGCGCAGCACGCGCGATCTGCCGGTCGCGGCGCCCCTCCAGTTGAAACCGCCGCAGGTAGGGGTAGCGGCCCATGAGCACGGTCTCCAACGCGGTGAACGGCTGCGCGGCGTCCTGCTGCGGCAGGTATGCGATGCGCTGCGCACGGAGTCGGGAGCCCAGGACGTTCAAATCCACCACTCCGAGGCGCACCAACCCCGATTCCGCGGCCAGCACGCCAGCCAGCACACGCAGCAGCGTGCTCTTGCCCGCCCCGTTGGGTCCGATCACCCCGGTCACCTCGCCCGCTCTCGCCGTCACCGACACCGAGCGCAGCACCGGCGCGCCGCCGAGGCGCACCGACACGCCGCGGGCGGCCAGATCGTTGCCGGCAAACGGCGCGGTCACGGCCCTGCTGCCGGCAGCCGGTGGCGAAACTCCGGCTGCTTTCGAGCGGCGATCCATCCGGCTTCCGGCACGGGCTGCTAATAGGGCGCGAAGTCGCGGAACTCCACGCCCGCGAATCGATCCGGATACAGCAGGCGGGCGGTTTCCTCGATGCCGCGCACGTTCCAGTGCGACAGCGTGGTGTAGTAGCGCGGCGCTACCACCAGCACGCGTTCTTCGGCGACCGCGGGGACGGCTGCCAGCGCCGGCGCCGCGCGCAGCTCGTCGCGCAGCGCCGTGCCGCCCATCTCTGCCGGCTGGGTGATCAGGATCACCTCGGGAGCCAGCGCGGCCAGCGACTCGATGCTCACCGTCTGGTGCCCGTCGATGCCGCCGCGCGCGGCCGCGTTCACGCCGCCGGCCGCCTCGATGATACCGCCCTCGGTGGTACCGCCGCCGGCCGCGTAGATGGTGTCCGAGAAGCGCGCGATGGCCAGCACTGCCGGCACGGCGGCATCGCCGGACGCCGGCACCCGCTCCGCCACCGCGGCAATGCGGCCCTCGATCTCCGCGACCAGCTCCAGCGCGCGCTCCTCGGCGCCGAGCAGGTACCCGAGCAGCAGGATATTGGGAATGTTTCCCGCCGCGGAGTTCTCCAGCGCGGTACGCAGCACCGGCACACCGGTCTCCTTGATCAGCTCCACCAGGTCCGCCTTGGTGTACCGCGACACCACGATCAGGTCGGGACGCATGGCCAGGATTCCTTCCGGATCCTTGGACGGCAGGGTGTCGAGCCCGGCAACCAGGCCGGCGACGTTGGAATAGGTGGCGTCGGCGGCGAACGGTCCGACGCCGGCCAGCCGCTCCCGCCCCACCAGGGCGAGCAGCATCTCGTCGTGGCCGAGCGACAGCGCCAGGATGCGCTGCGGCGGCGCCTGCAGCCGCACGCGGCCCTCGCTGCTGTCCACTTCGCGCGGCCAGCCGCGGTTGCTCACATCCACGATGCCGGCGACCGCCGGATACCCGTCGGCAAACGCGCCCGCCGCCGCGCCCCACAACAGGGCACCGGCCAACACTCCGCCAACGACCCGGCAAAGCCTGCGTAACAGAATCATAACTAGTTCCTCCAAAGTAAGTTACTTTGCTCCGGCCCGCGCCTTGTGGCGAGCCAGCAGCAGGATGAAAAACGGCGCTCCCACGAGCGACGTGATTATGCCGACGCGCATCTCCGCCGGGGCGATCACCAGCCGCGCGAGGGTGTCGGCGGCGAGCAGAAACAGCGCCCCGCCCAGCGCGCTCAGCGGCACCAGCACCCGGTGGTCGGCGCCGGCCAGCAGCCGCAGCGCGTGCGGTACGATGAGTCCGACGAACGCGATCGTGCCGGAGAACGCGACCGCGGTCCCGGTGACCAGCGAAGCGGCGAGCAGCAGGACGGTGCGGGTGATGCCGACGCGCACGCCGAGCGCGCGCGCCTCCTCTTCGCTCAGGGTGAGCAGATTGAGATCGCGCGCCAGCAGCACCGCCGCCGCCAGCCCCGCCAGCATGAACGGCGCGGCCAGCCGCACGTGCGTCCAGCGCGACGCATCGAGGCCGCCGGCGAGCCAGAAGATCATTTCGCGCTGCGCACCAAGATCCTGGGTGAACAGCACGATGGCGGAGATGATGGCGGCCAGGAACAGGCTCACCGCCACCCCGGCCAACAGCAGCGCCGCCATCGAGAAGCGTCCGCCCACCGATGCCACCGCGAATACCAGCGCCAGGGCGCCGGCGGCTCCCGCGAACGCCATCGCCGGCAGCGCCAGCGGGAACGCCGCCTGCGCACCGACGGCAATCGCGATCACCGCTCCCAGCGCCCCGCCGGTGGACACGCCGATAATCCCCGGATCGGCCATCGGGTTGCGGAACAGGCCCTGCATCACCGCCCCGGCCGTGCCGAGCGCGGCGCCCACCAGCAGCGCCAGCACGATGCGCGGCAGCCGGATCGTTGCCACGATCGCCCGCTCGGTGTCGCCGGCGGTGCCACCAGCCCCCAGACCCACCAGGTCGAGCAGAATTGCCGCAGTCTCCGACAGGGGAATCGCGTACGACCCGAGCGCCGCCGCGGTCACCACCAGCAGCACGCCGGCGCCGGCCAGCAGCACCGTGCCGCGGGCAAGGCGCAACACGACCGGCGACCCGGACGCGGATAGAGAACCTGCAACGCGCCGCCACACGGGCGCACGCGAGATGCCGAGGGGCAACCCGACTCCTCTGCCGCTCGGCATCCTGCAAGGGGTGAAGACAGCCACGAGGCCTGGCACCGAATCCCCGCAACACTTGCGTGGGGTTCGAACAAGGCGCTATCCCGAGGCGCTCCCTGGACGGAGAGCGGCCGCTCAGCCCTGCCCGGTAGGTCTCCTGGCTCCCGGTTCGTCGCCTCGCCCGCCCCCTTCCCATCCTGCGCCGGCGCGCGTGCGCGCCCGAGAGGACAGTGGCATTTGCGGCGGCTGGCTCGCCGGTCACAGTGGGCCCTCCGCAGCGGATTCTCACCGCTTTCCCTGTTACCCCGAAGGATGCGGCTGGCATCCTCGAGCACCGGACGGGTTGGCCTGAATGAATTTCTGCTTCGCAGCTTACCGGACCGCCCGTCCTCCTGTCAACGCGTGCGGCACGCGCAAGCGAGTCTCCGGAAAACCCGCCGGTTGACCGGCCCGGCGCGCGGCGACACACTGCGGCAGGTGGCACCACTGCACTGGTCCGAAAACGCCGGCTGGTGGGCGATGCTCGGGCATCGGTTTTCATCGTCTTCCATGTCACGCAGTGACCGTACAGACTCATGAACAGATTGCGCTCATGAACAGGTTGCTCGCGGCACTGGAGGAGGAGCGGCCCCTGCAGATCGCAGGAGCGGTCAACGCCTACGCCGCGCTGCTCGCCGCGGACGCAGGCTTTCGCGCCCTGTACCTGTCCGGCGCCGGCGTCGCCAACGCGGCGTTCGGCCTGCCGGATCTGGCCATGACCACCCTGTCCGAGGTGGTTGCCGAGGCGCGCCGCATCACCGCGGCCACCGAACTGCCGCTGCTGGTCGACGTCGACACCGGCTTCGGCGACGGCCTCGCCATCGAACGGATGGTGCGCGAGATGACCGCGGCCGGCGTGGCCGCCGTGCACATTGAGGACCAAGTGTCCGCCAAGCGCTGCGGCCACCGCCTCGGCAAGGCCCTGGTCGGCGCACCGGAGATGGCCGACCGCATCGCCGCGGCGGTGGCGGCGCGCGGCGCCGGCGACCTGCTCATCATGGCGCGCACCGATGCGCTGGCCGCCGAGGGCCCCGAGCGCGCCGTGCAGCGCTGCGCCGCGTACGCCGCCGCCGGCGCCGACGCGATCTTCTTCGAGGCGGCCACCGCACTCGACCAGTACCGGCGCGCCGCGGACGCCGCCGGGGTGCCGATCCTGGCCAACATGACCGAATTCGGCGTCAGCCCGCTGTTCACCCTGGACGAGCTGGCCGCGCACGGCGTGGCGATGGTGCTGTATCCGCTCACCGCGTTCCGGGCCATGAGCCATGCCGCGCAACGCGCGTACCGGGTGCTGCGCGAGCAGGGCGGCCAGCACGCGGTGCTCGCCGAACTGCAGACCAGGGCGGAACTGTACCGGGTGTTGAACTATGCCGCCTACGAAAAACGCATGGACCGCCTGCTCGCACGGCAGCGCGGTCGGGAGGATGGAATCGAATGAGCAGCGGCAGCGCGGGACTGGCCGGAGTGGTGGCCGGCGAGACGGCGGTAAGCACGGTGGGCAAGAGCGGCGCAGGACTCACCTACCGCGGCTACCCGATCGAGGAGCTGGCGGCGCACGCCACCTACGAGGAGTGCGCGTATCTGCTCATCCATGGCGAACTGCCGGACGCCGCCGGCCTGGACGACTACCGGCGCACGCTGCGCGCGCGGCGCGGTCTGAGCGCCGCCCTGCGCCGGGTGCTGGAGGCGATGCCGGCAGCGTCCCATCCGATGGACGTGTTGCGCACCGCGTGCTCGTTCGCGGGCGCCGAAGCGGAAACCAGCGCCACCGGGGCCAATGCGGGCGCCGCGGCGTACGATCCGGCCGCCGTCCGCGGCCAGGCGGACGGCCTGCTGGCGCTGCTGCCGGGCGCGCTGCTGTACCAGCACGGGTTCGCCGCCCGCGGCGAGCGCCTCGACGTGGGCGGCGGCGCACCGTCGCTGGCCGCCTGGATCCTCGACCTGCTGCGCGGCCCCGGCGCCGCGACCGCCGACCAGGTCGCCGCCCTCGATGCGGCCCTGATCCTGTACGCCGAGCACGAGTTCAACGCATCGACCTTCGCGGCGCGGGTGGTGGCGTCGACCCTGAGCGACTTCCACTCCGCGATGACGGCCGGCATCGCCGCCCTGCGCGGCCCCCTGCACGGCGGCGCCAACGAGGCCGCCATGGCCCTGATCGAGCGGTTCCACGACCCCGACGAAGCGGAGCGCGCCCTGCTGGAGATGCTCTCCCGCCGCGAGCTGGTCATGGGGTTCGGACACCGCGTGTACCGCGAGTCCGATCCGCGCAGCCCGGTGGTGAAGCGCTGGGCCGGGCGGCTGGCGGCATCCGGCGCGCAGCGGCGCCAGTTTGCCGTCGCGCAGCGCATAGAGGCGGTGATGCGGCGCGAGAAGGGGCTGTTTCCCAACCTCGACTTCTACAGCGCGCTGCTGTTCCACAACTGCGGCGTCCCCACCGCGCTGTTCACGCCGCTGTTCGTGATCAGCCGCGTCGCCGGCTGGGCCGCGCACTACCTCGAGCAGCGCGAAAACAATCGGCTGATCCGCCCCACCGCCGCCTACACCGGTCCGCCGCCGCGGCCGCTGCCCGGCGCGCATCGGCGCCGTGGCGCCTAGGCGGGCGGCGGGGTCACTCCTCGCTCACCGACACCCAATGTGCTCAGTCGTCGCGCCTTGCCCAGCCGCTCCCGGCGTCGCTCCCGGTTCCACCTCGAGCCTGGTCCGCACGAGCGGGCCGGTGGGCGATGCTCCGGCATCGGTGTTCATCGTCTGCGGTACCACGGAGTGACCGTACCGAGTCGCCCGCAGATGGCGACGGCCGCGGATCCGGTCCTGGCCAGGATCACCGACTACCTCACCGCGCCACCGCAGTTCAGCGAGCTGGCCTACCGCACCGCGCGCATGAGCCTGCTCGACTCGCTCGGCTGCGCCCTGCTCGCCCTGGACGTGCCGGAGTGCCGCCGGCTACTCGGCCCGCTCGCCGCGCCGGCCCCACAAACCGGCACGCCGGCTGCCGGCCGAAACACCGCACCGGCACCGGGCGCCGAGTCCGCTCCGGGCACGGTGCGCGTGCCGGGCACGGCGCTGGCGCTCGACCCGGTCACGGCCGCGTTCAACACCGGCACCCTGATCCGCTGGCTCGACTACAACGACACCTGGCTGGCGGCCGAGTGGGGCCACCCGTCCGACAACCTCGGCGCCCTGCTCGCGGCCGCCCAGATGCGCGGCCTGTCGGTGGGCGACCTGCTTACGGCAAAGATCCAGGCATACGAGATACAGGGCATCCTCGCCCTCGATAACAGCTTCAACCGCCGCGGCCTCGACCACGTGATCCTGGTGCGCATCGCCAGCGCGGGGGTCGCCTCCCGCCTGCTCGGCGGCACCCCGGAGCAGGTGCTGGCAGCGCTGTCGCATGCATTCCTCGACGGCGGCGCCCTGCGCACCTACCGGCACGGAGCAACCACCGGATCGCGCAAGTCATGGGCCGCCGGCGACGCCACCAGCCGCGGGTTGTGGCTGGCGCTGCTCGCGCTGCGCGGCGAGATGGGCTATCCGGCCGCGCTCAGCGCGCCGCGCTGGGGGTTCCAGGACGTGGTGCTGCGCGGCGCCGAGGTGCGCCTCGGCCAGCCGCTCGGCTGCTACGTCGCCGAGAACATCCTGTTCAAGGTCGGCTTCCCGGCGGAGTTCCACGGCCAGACCGCGGTCGAGGCGGCCTTCGCACTCCATCCGGAAGTGGCCCCGCGCGCCGCCGAGGTGGCCGAAATCGTGATCCACACGCAGGAGCCCGCCATGCGCATCATCGACAAGCAGGGTCCGCTCACCACGCCGGCCGCCCGCGATCACTGCCTGCAGTACATGGTGGCGGTGGCGCTGCTGTTCGGCGAGTTGCGCGGCGAGCACTACCGGGATGCCGCCGCGGCAGATCCGCGCATCGACTTCCTGCGCGAACGCACCAGGGTGCACGAGGATCCGCGCTACACCGAGGGGTATCTCGACCCCGCCAGACGGGCCATCGGCAACCGCGTCCAGGTACGCTTCCGCGACGGCACGTCGACCAGTCCGGTGGCGGTGGAGTACCCGCTCGGCCACCCGCGCCGGCGCGCGGAGGCGGAGCCGCACCTGGCCGCCAAGTTGGCGCGCAACGCAGCTCGGTTGCCGGCGCCGCGAGCCGCTGCCGTGCGCCGCCTGTGGGACGCTCCCGAGCGGACCGACCGGCTCTCCGTCGACCAGCTCCTGGCCCGCTTCGCCCCGTAGCGCAGCGCGCTCAGAGCCTGCCGGCCGCCGGTCAGCGCACCGCGCGCGGCGTCCCGTCCGGTACCCGGGTCAACAGGATGCCGCCCACCACGAACAGCACCGAGATGCTCAGCACGCCGATGCTGGAGTCGCCGGTCAGCGCGGCGAACGCGCCCACCAAAGCCGGTCCCATGATCGCCGCGAACTTGCCGAAGATGTTGTAGAAGCCGAAGAACTCGGCCGACGAGTTGGCCGGTATCAATCCCGCGTAGAACGAGCGCGACAGCGCCTGGACGCCGCCCTGGGAGCTGGCCACCAGCATCGACAGCAGCCAGAACACCGGCACCCGCGCCGGCTCCGGCAACCGCCAGATCACGAACGCCATCACCGTGATCACGGTATAGATGCCGATTCCCACCAGGAGCAGGGTCCGGGTCGCCCCCGGGCGCCGCTCCGCCAACCGTCCGTAGATCAACGCGCACGGGAACGCCACCAACTGCACCACGAGCAGCATCATCAGCAACGTCTGCGCGGACAGGCCCAGGTCGGTGCCGTAGGCGGTGGCCAGCTTGATCACCGTGCCGACGCCGTCGATGTAGAAGAAGTAGGCGCCCAGGAACAGGAACACCGCCCGGTGGCCGCGCACGTCGCGCACCACCGCCGCCACCCGCCGCACGCTGTCGCGCACCAGGTCGCGCAGCGCCGGCCCGGCCGCCGCCACGAAGTGCACCTGGCGCACGGAGCGGAACAGCGGCACCGTGAACGCCACCCACCAGCCGGCTGCAATGAGAATCGCGATGCGCACCGTCGCCTCGGTGGACAGCAGTCCCGCGCCCGGAGCGAGGTTGATCAGCGCCATCGCCGCCACGAACGGCACCGTCGAGCCGACGTAGCCCCATGCATAGCCGGCCGACGACACGCGGTCCATGCGCTCCGGGGTGGTCACGTCGGTCAGAAACGAATCGTAGAACACGTTGGCGGCCGCGAATCCGACCGCGGACAACCCGTACACGGCCAGCACCGCGAACTCGCGCCCGGCGGGCACGAACGCCAGCACCGCGGTGGCGGCCACGCCAAGCCCGAAGAAGCCGGCGAAGAATCGCTTCTTGCGCCCCTCGTAGTCGGCCATCGGACCGAGCGCGGTCGCCAGGACGGCGACCACCAGCGTGAACGCGCTGCTCGCGAACGCCAGCCGCGCCGTCGAAACCGCGCCCGGCACATCCGCCGCGATAACGTTCTTGTAGAACAGCGGGAAGATGGCGGTGGTCACCATCAGCGCGTACGCCGAGTTCGCCACGTCGTACAGCACCCAGGCCCGCTCGGTGCGCCTAGCTGACATGCCGTTCATCATCGCGGCGACCGTGCGGCCGTGCAAGTAGCCGCCACACGCAGGCGCTCAGCGGCTCCGCCGCCCGGCGCCACCAACCGATCGGACCGATCCGACGAATCAGCCGCACCCACAACGCGATCACCCACAACGCGGTTCACCCGGAACCGCGGTCCGGGTCGGCGGCAAGACCGCGGAGGATGCCGGCACACACCGTGCACGAGTTGTCCGCGGCACGCTGCAGACAGGCGCCGAACTCCGCCGGCGCGGCGCCGTCGGCGAGGTTCGCAACCGCACGGACAATCACGAACGGGACCCGGTTCAGCGCCGCCACCAGCGCAACCGCCGCTCCCTCCATCTCCACGGCGGTGCCGTTCAGACAGCGCAGCCGCTCCTGCCCGGTGGCGGCGACGGCGACGAACTGGTCGCCGGTCAGGATCCGTCCCGCTACCACGCGCTGCCCCGGCACCTCGGTTGCCATCGCCAGCGCCACCAGCCTCGGGTCGGCCGCCAGGAACCGATGCTCGGTACGGGGAACCTGCCCCACCGGCACGCCGAGCGCGGTCACGTCCAGGTCGTGCTGTACACAGTCGCGGCTCACCACCACGTCTCCCAAGGCAAGCCGGCCGCAGAGCGCGCCCGCGATCCCGGTCACGATCAGGTAGTCCGGCCGAAAGTGATCGACCGCGTACTGAGCCACCATGGCGGCGCTTACCTTGCCGACACCGGAGTGCAGCACCGTCACGTGCGCGGCGGCGTGCCGCCACCGAAACGCCGTGACCGGTCCGCGCGGCGGCGCCGGCGTGAGGTGGTGGGCGCGCCGGAAGGCGTCCAGCTCCTCCCGCAGGGCCGCGATGATCGTTATATTCATTCCGGGAGATGGGCGCGGTGTCCCGCAAGTCCCGCGAACCACGCCGGCCACGGTATCCAGGACATATTGCCAGTCATCATCGAAATCATCGCGCAAGCCACCTCGTTGTGCAACCGGCCACCGTGCCCGGCGAATCCTCCACCGGCGGCGCGAATGCCATTCGTGCTGCGTCGGGTAGATCATCCGGACGTTCTGTTCTACAGTATGCTCCCGGAGCTTCTTGAAGTCGCTGTCAAGCGCTGCGCCGTGCACCCTTGCGAGGGTGGGCCTCACTCCGGCCATCCTCGTCGGAAGCCCCATCATGGCAGCGCACAAAGGAGAATGGACAACTATGATTCGACGACTTGGTGACCTGCTTTCCGGGCGCCCGGCGCTGTCGGCACCGCGGGCCCTCCTGGTGCTCGGCCTGCTGTTCGGCGGCGCGTCGCTCGCCTACGCCGCGGTGGACGAGGAAACGCTGTTCGTGTTCAACACGTTCTCGTTCCTGGTGTGGGGCGCGCTGGTCATGTGGATGGCTGCCGGTTTCACGATGCTGGAGGCAGGCTCGGTGCGCACCAAGAACGCCTCCGTCATCTGCCTGAAGAACATCGGCCTGTACTCGATCGCCGGGCTGGCGTACTACCTGCTCGGCTATAACCTGATGTACGTCGACGTGGGCGGCTTCATCGGCACGTTCAAGCTGCTGTACGGCCCGTCCGCGGACGAGCTGGCGTTGCTCGGCGGCGATGCCGCGGCGACCGCGGCGGTGGTCGACAGCGGCTACGCGGTCATGTCGGACTGGTTCTTCCAGATGGTGTTCGTGGCCACGGCCGCGTCGATCGTCTCGGGCGCCCTCGCCGAGCGGGTCAAGATGTGGTCGTTCTTCGTGTTCACGGCGATCCTGACGGCGATCATCTATCCGGTGGTCGGGGCGTGGACCTGGGGCGGCGGCTGGCTCGCCGGCATGGGCTTCAAGGACTTTGCCGGTTCCACCATCGTGCACGGCACCGGTGGCTGGGCGGCCCTGGCAGGCGTGCTGGTGGTCGGCCCGCGGCTCGGCAAGTTCCGCAAGGACGGCTCCGTACGGCCCACGCCGCCCTCCAACGTCGTGCTGGTGACGCTCGGGGTGTTCATCCTGTGGCTCGGCTGGTTCGGGTTCAACGGCGGTTCGCAGCTCGCTCTCGGCTCCGCGCTCGACGCGGTGGCGATGAGCAACGTGATGGTGAACACCAACCTGGCCGCGGCCGCCGGCGTGATCACCGCGCTCGCCTGTTCGCGCTGGCTCCTCGGCCGCACCGACATGTTCGCCGCGCTCAACGGCGCCATAGCCGGGCTGGTCTCGATCACGGCCGGACCCGACATCACGCAGCACCTGTGGGCGGTGATCATCGGCGCCGTGGGCGGTTTCCTGTGCACCCTGGGCATCAAGACGCTGGAGAAGATGAAGATCGACGACGTGGTGGGAGCGGTTCCCGCCCACCTGATCTGCGGCGTCTGGGGCACCTTGGCGGTGTGCATCGCCGGCGGCGCCAGCTTCGGCGTGCAACTCGTCGGGATACTGGCGGTCGGCGCCTTCGTGTTCGTGCTGTCGTACGCGGCCTGGAAGCTGATCGACGTGCTGCTCACGGTGCGGGTCACCAAGAACGTGGAGCGCATGGGTCAGGATACGGCGGAGCTGAAGATCGACGCCTATCCGGAATTCGTGCTGATGCCGGAAGAGGACGACGACGAGGATTGAGTGGGACTGTCACTCCCTGACACCTCGTAACTGGAGGAGTTCAAGGTAGATGTTTTTCAATCTCCCGGCCCGCGTGTCGGTCAACATCTTTCTCATCCTCACGCTCGCGGTGTCCCTGACCGGACTGATGAACCACTACAAGTACCGCAAGTACCTGTCCGACCTGCTGCGCGACCGCCACGCACTGGTACTGCAGGACGTTGGCCACTCGATCGAGGCTTCGCTGTCCCTCGGCCTCGCCGTCGACTCGCTGCCCGGCGTCAACGCGGATCTGCAGGCCCGGACGCTGCGCGATCCGGGAGTGCTGTCGATCGAGATGTTCGACGAACAGGGCACGGTTCTGTACAGCTCCGACGAGAGCCTGCGCGGCGACCTGGTGTCGACGGAATGGGCGGCCGCGTGGAAGGACCCCGATCAGCCCGTGTGGACCAGGATCGAGCATGACGCCCACGTCGTCGGCGTACGCGTACACGACGTTCTCGGGCGTGCGGTCGGCGCGCTTGCGCTGCGCTATTCGCGCGCCGCGTTCGACCGCGAGGTGCGCGCCATGGCGGTGCGCATCGCCGGACTGTGCGCCGCCACGGTGGTGCTCGTCTCACTCACCGGCACGGTGCTGGCCGTGCTCCTGACCAGCCGGCTGCGCCAGCGCCTGCAGCTGATTCGGGTCACCCTCGAAGATTCGGGAAAGGAGCGCGAGGCGGGGCATGATCCGTCGGCGGCGGACCTTGCCCGGACCGCCGACGAGGCGTGCGAGGCGGTCGTTCAGGCCACTAGGGAAATCCGCCGGATCGAGGCCGAGCCGCACGCCTCGCGCGTGGTCACCAGTCGATCTTCGTCGCCTTCGCTGCCACCGAGCGACCCCGCTGACTCATGAGTGATGCACCGATAGATCCGAGACCCGACGAGGAGGCAGCGCGCGGCGCGCCCGCCGACGAACAGCGGCTCTTTCGCGGCGTGATCCTGCGCCTTGCCGCGTTGACCGCGGTACTGCTGCTCCTTGCCCAGGGTGTCGTTTCCTACGTCCTGGCAATTTCCTTCGAAGACTCGCTGCTCCCCGAAATCCATCGCAAGGCCGAGGTGGCCGGCGGCCTCGCCACCGAGCAGATCAGCTACGCCGTCGCGCTCGGCATACCGTTGCAAGCGCTCGTCGGCATGGACGAATTCCTGCAGGGCGTTCTGATCCGCAATCCCGACTTCACCTACGTCGGAGTGTCGGCCCGCGACGGCGCCGAACTCTATACGCAGGGAACGCGGGCCGCTTCGACGCGCGCCGCGGATTCCCTCCAGTTGCCGATCGTGGCGCGCGGCGCAACGGTGGGATTCCTGCACGTCGATGTGCGCGAGGGCGCCGTGCGGTCGGAGTTGGCCGGCTTGCGGTTCGACATCGTGACCGCGTTCCTGGTCACCCTGCTGATCGGCATAGAGTTGCTGGTGGCGTTTGTCGTGGTACGCATTTCCGGTCCCATCAGACTGGCCGACCGCCTGATCGTCCGCGGCGCGAAGGGCGACTTCCTGTACCGGATCGGGTTGCGCAGGCGGGACGAAGTGGGCCACGTCGCGCGTGCCTACAACTCGGTCGTGCAGCGTGTCAACACGGCCTTCGCCATGTTGACCGAGGAGGCCGAGGACGCACGCGCCGTGCAGATCGACCGCACCATTCAGCAGCGAATACGAGACGTGGTGACCGGCCTCGGGGAGCGATTCCGCTTTACTACCCCGGGCCTCGAACGGACCGTCGTGCCCCGTTCACCGATGGACGTGCGCATTCCGCTGTTCCTGTTCATGCTGGCGCAGGAACTCTCCCGTCCCTTCCTGCCGCTGTTCTTCGGCGACGTGTATACGCCGATCGGCAACCTGAGCCGCGAGCTCACCATCGGCCTGCCGTTCACGACCTTCATGGTGGTGGTGCTGCTCGCCACGCCGATCGCCGGTGCGATCACCGACACGCTCGGCCCCCGGTCGTTGTTCATCCTGGGCATCGTGCCGTCGGTCGCCGGTCACGTCGGAGCGGCCCTGTCGACCACCATCGTCGAGGCGCTGCTGTGGTGGACACTTGCCGGCCTCGGCTACGGAACCATTTTCATCGCCGCCCAGACCTACGTCGCCCACCACGCGGAGGCGTCGCGCCGTGCCGTCGGCATGACCGGCTTCACCGGCGCGTTCTTCGCGGCATTCGTCTGCGGTCCGGCAATGGGCGGCATCCTCGCCGACCGCCTCGGCTATAGAAACACGCTCCTCGTTGCCGCCGCGATGGCCGTGTTTGCCGCCGGAGCGGCGCTGATCGCGGTGGACCGCGACTCGCAGACGGAGCGACGGCCGCGCCTGCAGTCGATGCGCAGTTGGCGGCGCGTGTTCTCGCAACGCGAGTTCGTGGTGCTGACGCTGTTCTCGGCGGTGCCCAACAAGCTGATCCTCAGCGGCCTGTACTTCTTCCTGCTGCCGCTGTTCCTTGCCGACCTGGGCAACACGCAGTCGAACATCGGGCGCGTGTTGATGGTGTTCGGCATCGCCTGCATAGCGATCACGCCGCTGGCCGCGAGCGGCTCCGACCGGAGCGGACGGCCGCGCACCTTCATCATCTTCGGCGGGCTGATGAGCGGGCTCGGGTGCCTGTTGCCGACGCTTGTCGGGTCCACGGCGGGGGTGGTCGCCGCCGCCGCCGTGCTGGGCACCGGGCAGGCGCTGACCACCGCTCCGCAACTCGCGGTCGTGCAGAGAATCGCCGAACGCGGCAGGAGCTTCGGCCTGGGACCCGGTGCGATCGTGGGCGCGTTCCGCACCATCGAGCGCATCGGCACCGCGGCCGGCGCGCTGGCGGTAGGGGCCGTCGTCACCTTCGTCGGCTACGGCCAGGGCATGCTCATCGTCGGCGTGCTGGTGTTTGCCTGCACGGTCTGCTATACGCTGTTCGGCGGGCACCCCCGTGATCGGGGCGGGCACCCCCGTGATCGGGGCGGGCACCCCCGCGAACGACTGGGCGAACCTGCGGACGCCCGGATCGGTACCGGGCGGGTGTCGGCGTGACGCGCATCCCGCGCGCGGAGCCGCGCTCCCGGTACGCGGTGCCGCGCTTTCCGCTTGCGGTCGCGTTCCTCGCCGCGCTGCTGTTCGCCGCGGCCGGTCACGGCGCCGCGCAGTCCGCCGGCGGCGCGTTCCACGTCTACCTGGTGGTCTGGCGAGGCGAGACCGACGTGGAGCACGGCTTTCGCGCCCACATGTACGAACGCGGAATACCGGTGCGCTACACCCTGCGCAATGCCGATCGGAACCGCGCCAGGCTCCCGGAGTTCGCCGCCGAGATACGCGCCGAAAAGCCGGACCTGGTTCATACCTTCGGCACCTCGGTAGCGCTCGGTATTTTCGGCCCGCACACCGGCGCCGAGCCGGGCATGCACATCGGCGACATTCCCGGCGTGTTCTCGATCGTCTCCTACCCGGTGCAGGACAAGATCGTCAAGGAGTTCGAGGCCCCCGGACGGCCGCTCACCGGCAGCATATTCCTGACGCCCATCAGCACGCAGCTCGACACCATCCTCGCTTACCGCCCGATCGGCACGCTCGGCGTGATCTACAACCCGCTGGAGCGCAACTCGGTGACCAACGTCGATCAGTTGCGCACGGAGACCGGCGATCGCGACATCAAGCTGCTGGAATACCCGGTTCCGCTGAACGCGGAGGGCAGACCCGACGCCACCCGCCTGGACGAGCTGGTCGACGACCTGGTGCGCAGCGGCGCCGAGTTCCTGTACATGGGCCCGGACTCGTTCATCACGGTCCACAGTCTGCAGGTCAGCGAGCGCGCGGCGCAGCAGGGCATCCCGTCGTTCGCCGCCGTCGAAGCGAGTTTCGAACGCTCGCGCGCAATGCTCGGCCTGGTCAGCCGCTACTACCTGATCGGCAAGCTGGCCGGGGCGCAGGCAGAGCGCATCCTGGTGGGCGGCGAACCGCCGCAGGAGATCCCGGTGGCATCGCTGGCGCGGTTCGCGATCCTCCTGCGCATGCCGGTGGCCCTGCAACTGGGCATCTATCCACCGATGGGCCTGTTGCGCGTCGCGCAGGTGGTCGAGTAACCGCGGTGGGAATCAAGACACGCATCGGCATCATCGTCGTCGCCTTCCTGGCCGTCATGGTCGCCGGACTGCTGTTCGCCGGCTATCAGCGGGAGAACCTGCTGCGCCTCCAACTGGAGGCGACGGAGATCAATGGCAGCCGCGCCCTCTGGGGCAAGATCGTCGAAACCGGGCTGCAGCGGATCCGCGAGGTCACGCCGTTGGTCGCCGAGGACGGCAACCTGCGCGACGCCATTATCAGCGGCGACCGCGGGCTCGTCTCCGGTGCCGCACGGCGCACCCTGGCCACGCTGCAGCGCAACCGGGACGTTACCCGGCTCGATATCGTGTCCCGGTCGCGCGAGGTGCTGTATTCGTCGGTGCCGGCGTTCGAGCCGACCGCGGCCGCGAGCGACGATGCGATCGCCGCCATGATCGCCGCCGGCAGCGGCAGCAGCGGGGTGGCGATCGACGCCGAGCGCAACATCACGCTGTCGGTCGGCGTCCCGCTGTACCGCGAAGACGGCGCACTGTTGGCGATTGCCATCTGCGCCTCCGACATCGGCTTCTCGCTACGCGAACTGAGGGACGATTCCGGATCGGAAGTGCTGATCGTGAACCGGCGCGGCCGCCTGATGGCAGGCACCGACGAGCAGGTTTGGGACCTGGTCGGCGGTACGGCACGCGTCCGCGACGGCGCCTCGCAAGTGCTGCGTTTCGACGACCGCGTGTTCTCGATCGCCGCATTTCCGCTGGAGGCGTCGCTCGGCAACCTGGTTGCGAGCGTGGTGACGGTGCGCGACGTGAGCGCCGCGTTCGCCGGCCAGCGCGAGGTGAGCATGATCACCTTTCTGGCGATCGGCGGCTTCCTGCTGGTATCCCTGCTGGCGCTCTCCTACTATCTGCGCCGCGCGCTGTCGCCGCTGATCGAAGGCGTGCAGGTTCTCGACGCCCTGTCGCGCGGCGACACCCAGGCCACGGTGAAGATCAGCGGCGAGCAGGGCAACGACGAACTGGCGCGCATCGCGCAGGCGGTCAATACGTTCCGCAACCAGACGCTCACCCTGCGCCGTCATCGCCGCCGCGCGATCAGGCGGCAGCGCCAGGAGGGGCGCTTCATTCGCGGCGAGATGACGCGCCTGGCGACCACGCTCGACGAGGAGGAGCGCCAGGACATCCTCAGCGACCTGGCCGAGATCGAGGTTCCCGAGGAAGCCGCCGCGGACGAACAGACCGACGTGCAATCCGACCTGGAAATGGCCGGCGACCTGCAGATGATGGGGTTCGCGTTCCAGAAGATGGCCGACCGCGTCGGTGTGCAGCAGGAACGGCTGCGCAAGCTGGTGGCCGAATTGCAGGAGGCGCTGCGCACGCAGACCGCGTACCTGGCGCTGCAGCACGATCTGCAGGTCGCCACCCGCGTACAGCGCTCGTTCCTGCCCGGCGAACGCCTCGACACCGACGGCGCCCACATTCATGCGGCCATGCAGACGGCCAGGGAGGTGGGCGGCGACTTCTACGACTTCTTCCCCCTCGACGACGATCGCATCGGCATCGTGATCGGCGATGTCGTCGGCAAGGGAGTGCCGGCGTCCCTGTTCATGGCGGTTACCCGGACCGTGATCCGCGCCACCGCGCGCTACGTTCTGGACGGACCGGGCAAGTGCCTGGAGATGGTCAACGACACGCTCGCCGACGCGTCTCGCGAGGATGTGTTCGTAACCGTGTTCTACGGCATCTTCGACCGGCGCGACGGCACTCTGCGCTATGCCAACGGCGGTCACAACCCGCCGGTGCTGGTCGCTCCCGGGCGGGCCGACCTGCTGCCGCTGACCGGCGGCGTGGCGTTGGCCATGTTCGATGGGTTGACCTATGACGACGGCGAGGTGGTGCTGCCGCCGCAGGGGAAGCTGTTCCTGTATACCGACGGGGTTCCGGAGTCCACCGACCTGCGCGAAGAGGAGTTCGGCTACGACCGGATGCGCGAGAACCTGCTTGCCAATGCCGACCGCAGCCCCAACGACACCATCGAGGCCATGCTGCGCGGCGTAGAGGCGTTCGCGGGCGAGGCGACGCAGTTCGACGACATCGCGATGCTCGTGCTCAGCCGCCAGGACAAGACGGACTCCATGGTCGTGCACCGGCTCTCCCTGCGCAACGATCTGGCCGAGATCCCGCGCATTGCGCAGGGCGTCGAGACGTTCGCGCGGCAGTGCGGCATGGACGGCTCGGATACGCGCCACGTGCAGATCGCCATCGCCGACGTGCTTACCACCACCATCGACTTCCGGCTGCCGGCCGGCAGCACCTACGAGATCGACATCAGGCTCAGCCTGGAAGACGGCGTCGTGGAAATCGCCCTCGACGACGACGGCCAGCCGTATACGCTCGTGGATCCGCCGCCCGACCACGAGGGCGGCGACGGACGCTACATCAGCCGCACCGGAACCCAGATCGCGCGCCCTGCACAGGTGGACGATGCAGACTACCTGGTGATTGGCGGGCGCAATCGGTTGGTCATGAGAAAACGGATCGCGGCATGAACGCCGCAGACGACGAACGGCGGGTTGTAGTATACTCGGCGTCAACGTTTGCACGTGCGGTCGCGTATCGAGTTCGCGCGAATCCGCGCAGTGTCGTATCACAAATTGGCATAGGAGACACGTCGGAATGAATATCTCAGAGGAACGACAGGGAGATACTCTGATCGTAACAGCCGCCGGGCGGGTCGACGGCAGCAATTCGCAGGAGTTTCAGCAAGCCCTTGAAGGGGTCATCGACGAGGGCGACCGTGCGGTGGTCCTGCAACTGAAGCAGCTGTCCTATATCAGCAGTTCGGGGCTGCGGGTAATGTTGATGGTCGCGAGGATGCTGCAAAAGCGCGGCACCAAGTTCGCGCTCTGCGAGCTTACCGAGTCGATCCGCGAGGTATTCGAGATCAGCGGGTTCGACCGGATCATACCGGTGCACGACTCCGAGTCGGCCGCGGTGGCGGCGGTCGCAGCCGGCTAGACGGGCTGCGAGAAGCGGCGCCGGAGAGCGGCACCTGGAACGCTTGGCGATGTCGATGCCTGCCCCGCCTCGCAACACTCCGGCTCCGATCACGGGCAGGCCGGCGGTGTGAGCCAAGCCGTGCACCTGCAGCTTGACGCGCGGCCCGAGGAGTTGCACCGGGTTGTCGAGGCCGTGGAGGAGATGGCAGAGCGGGACGACTGGGCACCCAAGCTGCTGTTCCAGGTGAACCTGGTGTTGGAGGAGTTGGCGCTCAACGTCATGACCCATGGACGCGACGGCGGCGCGCGCCACCTCGACGTGATCCTCGGTTCGACGCCGAACGCAGTCACCGTCGAGCTGGTCGATGACGGCCCGCGGTTCGATCCGCTGCAGGAAGCGCCCGAATTCGATGCCGACCTGTCGATCGACGAGCGGCGTATCGGGGGCGTGGGCGTGCACTTGGTGCGTACGCTGGTCGACGACGTGCGCTACCGCTACGAGGAGGGCAGGAACCGCCTGACGCTGGTGCTGCCGCGCAGCGCCGAGGGATGACGCCGCGCCGATCCGGCCCGCTGGCGCCCCAAGACCGCCGCCCGCGGCGTCGCTATTGGCCCAGCTCGCCTGCCTGGTTTCGGCCTTGGCGCGCCCCGTTCCCGAGGGGCGCCCGCCGGGCACGTAGTTGGACCAGCAGCACGCTGATGTCGGCGGGACGCACGCCGCTGATGCGCGACGCCTGGCCGAGCGTACGCGGCCGTACCAGAGCCAACTTCTCGCGGCTCTCCCGGGACAGCGCATCGACCGCCTGGTAGTCGAACCGCGCCGGTATTCTAAGCGCCTCGTACCGCTTCAGGCGTTCGATGCTCCGGCGCTCGCGGTCGATGTATCCCTCGTACTTCAGCTCCACCTCGGCGGCGGACAGCAACTCGGGCCGGGCCAGCAGGGCGCGCCATCGCTGCTGCGCGGGAAACGCCGCCGCCAGCAGGCCCTGCAGCCGTACCTCCGGGCGGCGGCACAGCGCGGCGGCGGTCTCCGGGTGCTGCAGCTCGCGCACGCCCAGCGACCGCAGCCAGCGGTTCACGGCTGCCGGGGCGACGGAGGTGGTACGCAGTTCGGCCAACGCCGCATCCAGCATCCCCTGCCGGCGCCGCGTGCGATCCATCTCCGCGCCCGCGATCAGGCCGAGTTCATGGCCGTACCGGCTCAGGCGGCGGCGCGCGTTGTCCTGCCGCAGCGCCAGCCGGTACTCGGCGCGCGAGGTGAACATGCGGTACGGCTCGTGTGAGGGCTTGGTGACCAAGTCGTCGATCAGCACCCCGATGTAGGCCTCGTCGCGGCGCAGCACCAGTTCGTGGCGCGCCCCGCCGCGTACCGCCAGAGCCGCGTTGATACCTGCCATCAGCCCTTGCGCCGCGGCCTCCTCGTAGCCGGAGGTGCCGTTCACCTGCCCCGCGAAGTACAGCCCGCGCACCAGCTTGCTCTCCAGCGTGGCGTCCACCTGGTAGGCGGGGAAGAAATCGTACTCCACCGCGTAGCCGTAGCGCGCCACCTCCACCCGCTCCAGCCCCGGCACGGTGCGCAGTGCCGCAAGCTGCACGTCGGCCGGCAGCGAACTTGAGAACCCGTTCAGGTAGATCAGGTCGGACTCCAGCCCCTCCGGTTCCAGGAACAACTGGTGGCGGTCGCGGTCGGCGAAGCGCACCACCTTGTCCTCGATCGACGGGCAATAGCGCGGTCCGGCGCCGCGGATGCGCCCGGTGAACATCGGCGAGCGATCGAAACCGGTAGCCAGAATCTCGTGGGTAGCCCGGTTGGTGAAGGTGATGTGGCAGCTCACCTGCGGCAACCGCGGAAAGGCGCACGGGTCGGTGCGGCCGGAGAACGGCGCCGGATCGGCGTCGCCCGGCTGCTCGCTGGTCACGCTGAAGTCGATGCTGTCGCGGCGCAGGCGCGGCGGGGTGCCGGTCTTGAGCCGGCCGGTCTTCAGGCCGAGCAGCCGGAATGCCTCGGACAGCCCGCTGGCCGGCCGCTCGCCGATACGGCCCCCGGCGGTGCCGTTCAGTCCCGTGTACAACACACCGTTCAGGAACGTACCCGAAGCGACCACCAGGGCGCGGCAGCCGATCTCGCCGCAGCGGTCGGTCACCACGGCGGCGATCCGGCCGTCGCGCACCACCACCCCGGTCACCATCGCCTCCACCACCGACACGCCGTGCTGCCCGGCCACCATGCGCCGCGCCGCGGCCGCGTAGGCGTCGCGGTCCGACTGACAGCGCGACGACCAGATCGCCGGCCCCTTGGAGCGGTTCAGCAGGCGGAACTGAATGCCGGTTGCATCCGCGAGCTCGCCCATCACGCCGCCGAGGGCGTCGATTTCGTGCACCAGGTGTCCCTTGGCGGTGCCGCCGATCGCCGGGTTGCACGACATGCGCCCGATCGCCGCCGCCTCGCCGGTGACCAGGCCGACGGTACAGCCCATGCGCGCCGCCGCCAGCGCCGCCTCGATACCGGCGTGGCCGCCGCCTATGACGATGAGATCGAACATCGCGTGCCCGCTAAAAATACACCTCGGCGAACAGGTCGGCGCCGGGGACGCCCTGTTTTTTGAGAATGTCGAACGCCGCGAAGATCATCTCGCTGTTGCCACACAGGTAGCAGGCGGTTCCCGGCGCCACCGGGTGCGCGCGCAGGTAGTCGGTGACCCGGCCGCGGTAGCCGCGGCGCGGAACGTCCGCCGCCGCCACCCGGCTCAGGCAGGGCAGGTAGCGGGCCGCCGGGTACTCGGTGCTGTCGTAGCACTCGGCCGCGGTCCTGACTCCATGCAGGAGCCGGTAGTCCAAGCCCGGGTAGCTGCGCGCGAAGCTGCGAAACGGCGCGATTCCGGTGCCGGAGGCAATGAACAGCAGCGGTTCGCCGCGGCGCGCAGCCGGTATCGTGAAGTACCCGAACGGCCCATCGCAGTCGAGCACCGCGCCCGGCGCCAGGCGCGCGAGCTGGCGCGACACCGAGCCGCCTTCCACCTGCTTGATCAGCACCTCCAGGAACGGGTCGCCGCAGCCGGAGTACACCGAGTACTCGCGGCGCGCCGTGCTGCCGGCCACACCGAGCGTCACGTACTGCCCCGGCTCGAACGCCAGACCGCCGCGCTCCAGCCGCAGCACGTAGGCGGACGCGCTGAGCCGGCGCACTCCCTCGAGCCGATGCTCAGCCACCGCGCCGCCGCGCCCGCTGCGCCGCCGGCCGCGGCACGCCACGTATTGACAGGGCCATGCCGGATACTATACATAAGACCGGCGTTTACGCCGTACCGTACGCAAGCACGAACAAGGGGGCATGAACCGACTCAACAAACAAGGTGTCAGTATGCGGATCACCCATCCCTTCCGACGTGAATCCGCAGGTCGCTTCGAACCAATCTCAATACAGCAACCAAAGACAGCGAAAGGAGCATAGCCCATGTCTTCGAAACGAACCAGGGCGTTCGTATATTCCGTTCTCGCATTCTTCGCCCTCGCCATTGTGGCCGAGCCGGTCGTGGCTCAGAACATGCCGCGCGAAGATACCCTCATCGTCCGCGCCGGCAGAAAGTTCGGTGCCCCCGAACTGTACAATCCATACCTGGCCGGACACCGTGGTGAAACCGGCAACTGGTGGATGGCGGAGAATCTCTTCTACATGAACCTGTACCAGGGCGAAATCGTGCCGTGGCTCGGGACGTCGTTCGAGTACGGACCCAACCACGACTCCATCACCATCAAGCTGCGCGAGGGCGTCACCTGGAACGACGGCGAAGAGTTCAACGCCGACGACGTCGTCTTCACCTACAACATGCTGAAGGAAAACGCGCCCACGCTACGTTGGTCGGGATGGATCGACGAGTGGATGACCGAGGTCCGGGCGGAGGACTCGCACACTGTATTCATCAAGCTGAAAGAGCCCCACACCAGGGCGCACTACAGCTTCCTGATCGGCCTCTGGGTGCCGCCGATCGTGCCCGAGCACGTCTGGTCCAAGGAAGACCCGACCACCTTCAAGAACTATCCCAACCCGGTCTGGACCGGCCCCTACACGCTGGTCGATACGAGCGCCGAGGCAGTCTCCTGGGTACGCCGCGACGACTATTGGGCCAAGGACGTCATGGGTGAGTTCCCGGGCGCCGAGTTCCTGCTGGTCACCGGCCCGGGGCCGGCCGAGAAAATGATGATCGAGCAGATCGAGCATCGCATGGACGTGTGGTCCGGCTTCACCAAGTCGCAGTACGAGACGGTCGTGAAGCGCAACGACGACATCGACCTGTGGGTGGCGCTCGACCCGTGCACCAGGGCGCTCTGGTTCAACATCCAGCGGCCGCCGCTGGACCAGCGTGAAGTACGCTGGGCGATTTCCTACGCCATCAACAAGAACAAGCTCAACTTCGCGGCCTTCGAAGGGGTCACCCGGACGTCCAAGCTGCCCTATCCCTACTACGGCACGATCACGCCGTACCTGGAGGACTGGAAGGAGATGCTGGAGAAGTACAACACCGAGGAGTACGACCCCGAGCGCGCCGTCGAGATGCTGGAAGACCTCGGCTTCGAGAAGGGCCGCGACGGCATCTACGTCACCCCGGACGGCATCCGGCTCTCCTGGATCATCATTTCTCCGCCGTGGTCCGGTCACCGCGAGATGGCGCAGAGCATCAGCGAGGATCTCAAGGCGATCGGCGTCGACGCGTCGTGGAAGGTGCTGGAACCCGCGCCTCACGGTGAAGCGTGGCGGCGCAACGACTACGACATGAACGTGGCGTGGGCGTGTGCCCAGGGCCTCGGTCAAGCGTGGGACCCGTACGCCTGGCTGGAGGGCTTCCACAGCAAGTATGCCCTGCCGGAAGGGGAGTCCGCCGACCAGAACCGCATCCGCTACTCGAACCCCGAGTACGACGCACTCCTCGACGAGCTGACCGCACTGCTCCCGGACGATCCGCGCGCCGACGAGGTGCTCGCGCAGGCGCAGGAGATCTACATGCGCGATCTGCCCGTCATCGGCACCCTGCAGACGGTTACCTCGAATACCTACGACACCTTGCACTGGAAGGGCTTTCCGAGCGAAGACGATCCCTACATCACGCCCTTTCACTGGTGGCCGCACTTCCTGTTCACGCTGCTGAACGTCGAGCCCCAGTAAGCCGGCACGTACGACGGCGGTTACCGATTCTTTGACTCCCCCTCTCCCAGTGCGCTTGACATTCCGCGGGAGAGGGGGAGTCCTTTCGACGCGGGGGGAGCATTCATGGCCGCTCTTGTAACGTACATCGGCAGGAGGTTGTTGGCGTATTTCCTGACCGTGATCGTCGCGATCAGCGCCAATTTCTTCATTCCACGGATGATTCCGGGCGACCCCATCTCCGCGCTCATCGACCAGATGGCGCAGCACGGCGAGGTGGTTTCCGGGGGTGCCGAGATAGTCGCGGCGTACAAGGAGCAGTTCGGCCTCGACGGCACCTGGATGGAGCAATACTTCAGGTACCTGTGGAGCCTGCTGCGCGGCGACCTCGGACCGTCGATCATGGCGTTTCCCACTACCGTGCAGGAGTTGTTGGTGACCGCCCTGCCATGGACCATGGGGCTGCTCCTGGTGGCCACCGTGATCAGTTGGGTGCTCGGCAACCTGCTCGGCGCGATCGTCGGCTGGCGGCGCGATTCGAAGATAAACTCGGCGATTGTCGTGTTGAGTCTCGGGCTCAACCAGATCCCTTACTACTTCGTGGCCCTGCTGCTGGTCTTTTTCTTCTCTTACAATCTGTCCGTGTTCCCGTCTTCCGGCGGTTTCAGCCTGATCGGCGGGCGCCCGGAGGGCTGGAAGCTGGTCTGGGACATCATCTACCATGCCACCCTGCCGGCGCTGTCGATCGTGATCGCATCGATCGGTTTATGGGTCATCACCATGCGCTCGATGATCCTGACCACGCTCGGCGAAGACTACATCCTGCTCGCCGAGGCCAAGGGCCTGAAGCGGTCGATGATTCTGACCAAGTACGCCCTCAGGAATGCCCTGCTGCCGCAGGTGGCCGCGTTCGGAATAGCCCTCGGCTTCGTCATGAACGGGTCGATCCTGACCGAAACCATATTCAACTATCCCGGCCTCGGAGCACTGCTGCTGTCCGCGATCGGCAATCTCGACTACAACCTGTTGCAGGGTATTCTGCTGTTGACCATCCTGTCGGTGCTGACCGCCAATCTCATTCTGGAAATCCTGTATCCGATCATCGATCCGCGCATCAGCCATGGAGGTGACTGACCGTGACGGCGTCCATCGCTTCCTCGGCTAAGAGCGTTGTCAAGTTCGCGTTCCGCACCAACGCCAAGCTGTCGGCCGGCTTCACCATCGTCCTGCTGCTGGTGCTGATCTCCGTCGCGGCCGACCTGCTGGCTCCCTACGACGTGGCGTCGATCGGACTTCACGCGCCCGACCTGCCGCCCTCGTTCCAGAACCTGCTCGGTACCGACACGCTCGGGCGCGACGTCTTCGACCAGTTGGTGCACGCGGTCCGGCAGTCGCTGATCATCGGGTTCTTTACCGGCCTGGTAGGCCTGGTGGTCGGATCGGCGGTCGGCATATTCAGCGGCTACCGGGGCGGCTTGGTGGACGACTCGCTGCGCAGCGTCACCGACGTGTTCCTGGTGATCCCCACCATTCCCCTGCTCGTGGTGCTGTCCTCCTACGTCCGCTTCCTGACCATTCCCGCGCTGGTCCTGATCCTGGCCGTGTTCGCCTGGCCGTTCCCGGCCCGCACCTTTCGCTCCCAGGTCCTCAGCCTGCGCAAGCGGGAGTTCATCAATCTCGCCAAGCTGTCCGGGATGAGCGACATCAAGATCGTGTTTCGGGAAATCCTGCCCAACATGCTGCCCTACGTCGGCACCACCTTCGCGAACGCCGTGTCGGGCGCGATCCTGGCCGAGGTGTTCCTGGAGATTCTCGGCCTCGGGCCGCAGAACACCACCACCCTCGGCGTCATGGTGTACTGGGCGATGTGGCGCGGGGCCATGATCCGCGGCATCCTGTGGTGGGTACTGCCGCCGATGGTGATCCTGGTGCTGATCTTCCTCGGCCTGCAGCTCATCAACATCGGCCTCGACGAGGTGTACAACCCCAGGGTCCGCAAGGGAGCGGCACCGGCATGAGCGATGTTGCGCTCAAGGTGGAAGACCTCAAGGTCTACTACTGGACCGCCCGCGGACCGGTCAAGGCGGTAGACGGCATCGACCTCGAAGTGAGGCGGGGCGAGCGCTTCGGCATCGTCGGCGAATCCGGCTGCGGCAAGTCGACCACCGCGACCACGCTGCTGCGCCTTATCAAGCCGCCCGGGTCCGTCGAGCAGGGACGCATTTTCGTCGGCGGCCAGGACATACTGCAACTCGACGAGGACCGGATGAGATCCGTGCGCTGGAGCCGGATCTCGCTGATTCCGCAGGGCTCGATGAACTCGCTCAACCCCGTGGTGAAGATCGGCAGCCAGATAAACGACGCGGTCACCGCCCACGGCGGCGGCGGCGGACGCGCGGAGTCGAAGGCCAGAATCATCGAGCTGCTCGGCCGGGTGGGCCTGCCGGCCCGCGTCTACCACATGTACCCGCACGAACTGTCCGGCGGCATGAAGCAACGCGTATGCATTGCGATGGCGATCGTCCTGCAGCCCCAGGTGATCGTCGCCGACGAGCCGACCAGCGCACTCGACGTCGTGGTGCAGCGCGTGGTCACGCAGACCCTCATCAAGGTGCAGGAAGGGCTTGGCGCGGCGCTCGTCATCATCGGGCACGACATGGGCCTCCTGGCCCAACTGGTGCACCGCCTCGCGGTGATGTATGCCGGCAAGGTCGCCGAGGTCAGTCCGGCCGAGGACATCTACAAGGACCCCCTGCATCCCTATACCCAGCTCCTGATCGGCTCGGTGCCTTCGGTGAAGGAGAAAAAGCCGCTGGAGGGCATACCGGGACTGCCTCCCGACCTCCTCGCGCCGCCGTCCGGATGCATCTTTCATCCCCGTTGCCCGCACGCCACCGAGCGCTGCCGGGTGGAGGTGCCGCGCTATCGGGAGGTCCGGCCCGGGCGCATGGTCGCGTGCCATTTGTACGATGAGTGGGACGGCGACAACGAGCAACCGGCTGCTGGAAGTGGAACGTGAGGAACCTGTACGAATGAGTCGCGTGCATTTGTACGAGTGAATGGGACGGCGAGAATGAGCAACCGGCTGCTGGAAGTGAAGAACGTGAAGAAGGTGTTCGGCAGCGGCATCGGCAGGCAGCACAAAACGATCGCGCTCCAGGACTTCTCCCTCACTCTGTACGACGACCAGCCGATGATCACGGCGATCGCCGGCGAGTCGGGCAGCGGCAAGACCACGCTCGCGCGCCTCATTCTGGACTTCATCAAGCCGACCGCGGGAGAGATCCTGTGGCGCGGCCGCAACCTCCACAAGATGTCCAGGAAGGAACTGATGTCGTACCGGCGCGAGTGCCAGGCCGTGTTCCAGGACCCGTACGCCGCCTTCAACCCGTTCTACCGCGTCGATCACGTGTTCCACATGGCGGTCACCGAATTCAAGCTGGCGCGCCGCAAGGCGGATGAGGCGCGCATCATCGGTGAAGCGCTCGAGGTGGTGGGCCTCCGCCCGCAGGAGATCCTCGGCAAGTACCCGCACCAGCTCTCGGGCGGCCAGCGCCAGCGGCTCATTGTCGCGCGCGCCTTCCTGCTCAAGCCGCGCCTGATCGTGGCCGACGAGCCGGTGTCGATGATCGACGCCTCCCTGCGGGCGATGATCCTCGACATCATGCTCAAGCTGAAGGACGAGTTCGGCATCAGCTTCCTGTACATCACCCACGATCTGTCCACCGCCTACCAGATCAGCGACCGCATCTTCATTCTTTACGAGGGCACCGTATCGGAAACCGGCGACGCCACCGGGGTCATCGGCAACCCCCGGCATCCCTACACCCAGTTGCTGATCGGCTCCGTTCCCACCCCCGATCCTGCCCGCAAGTGGTCCGAGGAGATCGAGGTGTCCGCGGACGAGGAACTCGGCAAGGGCGACAAGGCGGGATGCCGGTTCTACCGCCGCTGCCCGCACGCGATGGAGGAGTGCCACCGCAGCCCGCCGCGCCTGTACGAAGTGGGCGAAGACGGCCACTACGCCTCCTGCTTCCTGTACCGGGACAGCGGCTGACCGGCGGCGCTGCCGTCAACGGCGTGCCGCTCGAACCTCCCGCCAATGCTCCAGCGGCTCGATCCCGCGCGCCAGCGCGTCGGCGGTAACCCGCGCCGGGAGATAGTCGGGCGCGAGCGCCACGACCTCCTCGATGATCCTGGTCGCGTCGTCGCCCCGGCCCAGCTTGTCGTAGGCTACCGCCAGCCACAGGCCGGCGACGGTGCGCATGCCGAGTTCGCCGCCGGCATACGCCGTGCGCATCTCCACCACCGCTCGTTCCGGGTCGCCGCCGAACGCGGGCGGCGCGTTCAGCAGCGCGATGCCCGAATTCAGGCGCGCCAACCGGTTGTCCGGCTCCAACTCGAGCGCGATCCGGGTGACCTGCTCCGCCGTGCCGGCGTAGCCGAGCACGTTGAGCGGATTGACGGCGATCATCTGGCCGAGAATCGAGCCGTACAGCGCGAAACCGTCCGCGAACGCCACGTTCAGCTCGGCAAACCGGCGAATGTGGTCGTGTGCGCGCTGCAGGTGCGCACCCTCGCTGCCGCTCCACCACAGGTTGCTGAACGCCTGGAACTCGATCCAGGCCAGCAGGTAGTGTTGCGCGGGCGGGTCGCCCGTGAGCGCCGCGGCGCGTTCAAGCCAGCGCTCGGTATCGCCGGTCACCCGCTCCGGCCCCGGCCAGTCGAGAATCGTGCCATGGTAGTAGCGTTCGAACTCGGCCAGCAGCCGCAGCGCCTCGGGCGACGGCTCGTAGTCGGCCAACTCGGCGCTGCCGTCGGCAAACCCCGCCGCGGCACGCAGGAGCACCATTGCCACCGCCATCCACCGGCGCCGCGGCGCGCCAACGCCGCCGCCGTTCCACCGCGGGCTGCTGACGGACGTGCCCATCGGCGTCGAGTATACCGCCGGCCACCGGCGGCAAGAACCCATGCACACCGTTGTCGTGTCGTTGGTGCCCCCGGCCGCCTCGCCGTGCACCGCGTCCCGGATTCGGGGCACTAAGGCTTCGGCAACAGCGTCTATGCGTTGCTCCAGACGACGGCTCTGCAGCATTACTACTGCGCCCGCCATGGCGATTGTATCGGCACTCATGTAGACTACCATCCGCAACTGGCGAAGGTGGCATCCAGCGGGGCCCGCGTGCCGGCGATTCGGTGAGGTATCGGCGGAAGAGCCGGCGCCAAGGACGAAATCGAGTTATCGTGGCGAAAGTACCAACCGATAACACTCCGGAGCCGGAACGTCAGCGTCTTTGCTGAAACGCACTCGATCCTACAGACGGACCCCGAGGAACCACACGTAGCTCGCATCGGCCGCAGAGTACAGGAGACCAAAATGCCAGCTGACACGACACACCCAGTGTTCCAACCGCGCCAGCCGAACAATGACTGTATCAAGGTCTGGCGTTATATGAATCTACCGAAGTTCATTGGGCTACTGCAGTCAAGAGCACTGTACTTGGCGCGCGCCGACACACTTGGAGACCCCTTCGAGGGCTCGCTCACCGAGATAAACCGGCTCGCCAACGAGGACATGATAACAAGAATGCTTGCTGACTCAGACGGTCGACATACAAGAGGCGATGTCATTCCGGCTCGTGGGGTGGGTATCATGATACCGATCGACCCAGGCAAGATCATCGACGACATACGGGCCTATCCGGGAGCGCCAATGTGGATCAGAGAGATGCTAACGGGACTGGTCAGGGGTTACGGGTTAGAACTCGATGTATCTCCATCTCGGCTTGACGCCACTCCGACTATGTAGACTGTCGACGCCCCGAGGACGACCTAATTGCCGGAAGACATGTTTCGTTGCGACTTGCTTCACCCGTATGCCGGCTAGCGCACCAACGCCCTGCTCGTCGATATTGACCGCGATGCGCCGAAGCACGGGTCGAACACATAGACATTCCCTACGGCCAACTCGTTAGCGATGGACAGATCGTCCTTCAACGCCTCATCACGGTCCGATGTGATCATCTCGACCACTCTCAGGATCGCCCGGAGCGTCCGGTGAGGCGGTTTCTGTCGTCTTGGTATCACCACCTGTCAGCCCGGGGGTTGACGATCGTGCACCGGCCTCGCCGAACTCATCACAAAGGAGCCGGTCTACGTGGCCCCGGCGCTCCAGCTGTTCTCACCAGTGGTGCGCATTTGAACCTGCTCGTTAGGGCCTGCTTGGTCGACTCTAGTACCTCAACGAAATAAGGCTGCATGCAAAAGTGTCTCTCGGCAAGTCACAGTCACGCTGCTGGGACGTGATCGTGAAGAAGGTGTATGTAGTCCGTTTGAGTGGAGAAGAACGGAAAGAACTGACCGATCTGGTCAGAACGGGGAAGCGGGCCGCCTACTGCAGGCGCCATGCGGAGATCCTGCGTAAGCGGGTGGCGAATCCAGGTATCGATGGCGGTGCCGGCGGCGGCCCGGACAACCGAGGAGAAGCGCGAGACCGTCGACGCGGGCGAGGGCAACTTCTCGAACAGCTCGCGGAGATAGCGGTGCCGTTCGCCCTGGCGGCCTCGATCAAGCATATAGCGGTGGGCTCGCGACGGCCCCGCGCGGGCGGTCGGAAACAGCCAGTTCTTGCGCCGGATCACGAATGACCGGATCGTCTGCTCTCAGGTGCTGTTGTCCGACCGTAAGCTGCGCGTGATCGAGGTAGCGGATCAGCTTCGGCCACTGTCCCATGGCGAACGCGATCGCCTTGCCGAGCCAGGCAGCACCTGACTCTGTTATCTATGGCGGCGGTCGGGCCGTGGGGAGGAGCGCGAGATAGTCGGCGCGGGTGTGGGCGAGGGGCAGCTTCTCGAACAGCTCGCGAAGATACCCGTACGGTTCGCGCCCATTCGCCTTGGCGGTCTCGATCAAGCTGTATAACAGGGCGCTCGCGGCCGCCCCGCGCGGGCTGCCAGAGAACAGCCAGTTTTTCCGGCCGATCACGAATGGCCGGATCGCCTGCTCGCAGGAGTTGTTGTCCGGCGTAAGCTGGGGGTGATCGAGATAGCGGATCAGCTTCGGCCACTGTCCCAAGGCGAACGCGATCGCCTTGCCGAGCGCCGTGCTGGGCGGCACCTGATCCTGTTTCTGCCGTAGCCAGCCGTACATCTTGTCGAGCACCGGCTGCGCTCTGGCCCGCCGCTCAGCGGCGAAGCGGTCCGGATCCGATTCCCGATACTTGGAGAGCTCCGCCTCGATGCGGTACAGCTTGCCGATGTACGCCACTGCCTGGTGCGCCGTCCCGACCCGGTTCGATACCTCGCCGAGTGCGTCGGCCGCCTCCTTGAAGGCGCGCCGCACGTGCGCCCAAAAATGTTGCGTGCAACATTTTATGGCATATGTTGCGGCCAGGAATATGTTGCGGAGCGGTCGGATCAGCCTGCCACACATGAGAATCCTTCCATCCATCCGCAACATAATTGTCTGACACTCTTTCGTTTGCCATGGTCACGTCTCCGACCAGGAGGAGACATGATCGTGTTCGAAGACCTTTTCATCCACCGAGGCACCATAGCCAACTATCGCGCCGCGCCGCTGCTTGACGAACGCCTGAGTTACCTCCGGCATTGTGCGGAGGCAGGATCCCGGCCATCCACCTTGCGCAGGATTGCAGTTCATCAGACCAGCCTCGTTCACTTTCTCGATTTGCACGGAAGCTTTCGATCATGGGAGATATCAACATGGAGAGCGTCCGAAAGCCCGCAAGGGTAATCGACACCTTGGTCTCGCAAATATCAGCAGTCCGGGAAATGAAAGGACTTGGCCGCTTGGCACTGCCGTGTGTCGTCGTTGTGGTACTGCTCGTCGGTGTGTCATGCGAGCGACTGACACTGGACGAAAAGGAAGACGCAGTTTCGGTAACGTCGATGGCCCCCTATCCGAACATCCAGGCGATGATAAACGTCGCGCTAGATGAAGCACTAGTGGCCGTCAGCCACGCAGCGGCACGACGTGCCGTACCAGATCCGGCGCATGTGACGCTCAAACGCGCATTGAGCCAGGCAAGAAACGGCAACCTATCGACGGCTCGCGCGCTTGGACTTGATCGCGCAAGCCTTGCTGAACTGACCGAGAAGGAGCGCGAAGCATTGAAACACTTGGCGACGAGAGATCCCGAGTTGATAGCCAAGATTGTCGCGGTGGTCGAGAAGCTTGAACGCCAGTATGCGGCCATACCAACGATCGAGGTGACCGTACAGCCGCTTGACGAGAAGGGTGCACCGGTGGGAGACTCGTATATCATCGCATCGGAAGATGGTGTCCTAAATCTTGGACACAGTGTTCTCACGGCAGAGGAATTCTTGTTGTTTGTACAGGCGACGGAGGAACGGGAGGCCCGCGGATTTGCAATCGACGATGGTTGGTTGCATGACAAGTGGAAGGACGGGAGGCCTTGGCCCAGAAACACCGTCAGCTACTTCTTCGACACCGATACGACATCGAGCAGCCAGCGGGCATGGATGAGGTCGGCGATGAGTCGTATGAGAAAAGGGACCGGGATGAGATTCAAGGAATCCGATGCACCCGAATGGTGGCTGGAGCTGTGGCATTCGTTTTCGTTGAGTGGTGAACTCAGTATCGTGATAAGAGACTTGAGCAGTCCAGGAATGGCAACTGTGGGAAAAATTGGCAAGTCGACGCTGACGATGGATCCTCAGTATGCCAAGAATGAACGAATATTCAATCATGAAATGGGCCATGTCTTCGGGCTGCTCCATGAGCATCAACGCTATGACCGCGATTACTACGTACGAGTTCGACCGACAGGGAGCAACTACGAGAAGATTCCGCGCTTGCGTGAGATTAGATTCCTGTGGTTCAGATGGTACGAAGAAAACACCACTACGTTCTCCACGCCGTATGACTACCACTCGGTCATGCACTATCGCAGCCGAAGCAGTACTATCACACTTAGGTCAAATGGCGAGACTTGGACCGTTAATGATGACAACAACCAAGTGTGGGGACGTGAGAACGGGAACACTTGGTTCTCGCCTTGGGATATCTACACAATCAAGAGAATGTACGGCATGTCTCCGAATCCAAGACCGAGCTTTAGTCCGACGCCAGCATATCCAGGTCCATAATATGCGATCGTTCTTCTCAAAGCCATTCGTAGGGGTTCTTGTCACTACGGCAGCGGTGTTGACCAGTCATATCATCGTAGCATGTGCGCAGCCAATAGTTGAACATGGCGCACACTATCGAATTGAATTTGTGAATCAAGCCGCGGAAACTGCCAGAGTCCTCATTCATGTGAATGGAGACATCTTTCGGGAGATCGGGACGGGCTCTCAGTGGTCGGCACATGGAAGCGGAATCGTAGCGCTAGAGAGTAACGAGAGAAGGGTGTTTGACGTATCGGCATTCGGGACTATGGACTCGACGGAAGACAGTGATCTGGTGCGCTCGTTTAGCAAAATCGAGTTTTTTGGGGAGAGCTCAGATACTCCCTACAGAAGCTACTACTACCCGCTTCGAGGGTGTCGCGATGTTCCGCCGGGGTCGGACTGCGGCGACGACTCGTGGGTTCATAGGCATCCCGACGGTACCGAGGAACGCCTCTTTGTGGAGTCCCCAAAGCGGCCGTTCTATCTTGAGCGCGACACGGAGGACCCTGAGTTGGGCAGGGTAATCATTACGTTCATACCGGAAGCAAACGCCGGCCCCTTCGCTGGTGCTGCTACTAGGTCCGCAGCCGCGGCGTTGACGGCGACATCGCGGCGAGCGAGGTGAACGAGTGGCGACTGGCTTTCCTCACGTTGCTTGCCTTATTCATCGGTACGGGTGCAGATATGCTCTATCCGCTACCGCCGAGGTGCTGTGATCCGAATCCGGAGTGGTTGGTCGGCCTGGAGTCGGGAGTTACCTGGGCGACGACGAGAGAGATCGTGGATGCGCGGTCGGAGTATACCGCGGACTACTTGAGCCACTTGTCCTGGGATGCTCTTGTCGGTCGTGCCGGTATTCATCTCAGCCACCGTATGCGCGGCATCCTGCGAATGAACGGAACCCTGTGGTTTCTGGCCGCCACACCGGGAGGAACACTGGTAAACCTGGACTACCTGGACTCGACGAGTGATGCCGTTACTCACCGGTCCGTCAGTACGTCGGAGCTCTTTGGCTTTGGCTGGGAGCTCTCGACCGACCTCATGCTGGTGGAACGGAGACGCGGCGGGCTGTACGTGCGGTCCTTTGCGCGATTGGCGTATCGGGGCAACTACCACTCCTGGACGGCGCGTGGAGGAGAGTACGAGTATCCCGACAGGCAGGGGAGGTTCGACGTCGACCAGGAGCTGCTCCGGTATCTCGTGCTTCACCAGGTAGCCGGCGTCGGCGCCTTCGTAGAACTCGGACAGGTGAAGGATGGGTTGTACGGAAGGTTGGGAGGAATAGTCTCGCCGATTTCATTGGTAGACGACCGCGACGTCCACGTTCTGAGCGGCACGGAGTACTACAACACGTATCGCGGCGGATGGTACGTGCAGCCTGAGGTCGCCGTCGGCGCGCTGCTGGGCGAAAGGCTCGCGGTGGAGGCGTTCTACGTACCGGCGCTGCAGTTCGAATTCGGAGAGACCAGGACACGAATCAGGACGCCGCATGGCGTCACTGTGCCCGAAGAAAGGCCCAACTACGAAATGACCTTGCACCGTGCGGGAGTTCGGCTGCTTTGGTCCGTGCCGGTCAAGTAATCGTGCGTAGCAGGCTCGGATGTAACGGCTACGGGGAGATGCCGAGGACGGCGTGGGCGGCGGTGACCGCGGCCCGTGGGATCTCATGGTGCTGATCTGGTAGTCGACCCTGGTTCCCGCGTCGAGGCGTCCCTCGAACCGTTCGACCTCCGTGCGCGGCAGTGCACCGGCTTGCACGCTCGCTACGCCGCACAGCCATAACCTGCGCGCCACTTCGCCGGCCGCGCACCCGCCACCGGCGCACCCGCGCCGCTACTTGCCGATGCAGAACTCGGCGAAGATGCGGTTGAGCACGTCGTCGCTGGCCACGATGCCGACGATCTCCTCCAGGTGAAAGACCGCCTCGCGCAGGTCGGCCGCGACCAGCTCGCCGCCGACCTGCGCCGCCGCGGCGGCCTGCTCGGCGCGCGCCAGGGCCGTTTCGGCGCGCTGCAGGCTGTCGCGATGGCGTGCGCTCGCTACCAGCGCGGTGCGCTCGGTGTAGCCGCCGGTACCTACCGTTCGCTCCAGCAACAGGTTGCACAGGTCGTCGATGCGTGCCCCGGTGCGGGCCGACACCGCCAGCGCGGGCCGATCCGCGTTCGCCGCCGCGGCGCTGTCGCCACGGTCGCGGCGGTCCGGCAGGTCGCGGCGATCCAGCAGGTCGCGGCGATCCAGCAGGTCGCGGCGATCCAGCAGGTCGCTTTTGTTGGCGATCACCACGACCGGGGCGCCGGTGGCGGCGCGCACCTGGCGCAGTGCGTCATGCGGGAACGGTTCGTTGGCCGCGCTCACGAACAGCACCAAGTCGGCGTCCTGTGCCGTGGCGAGGGTGCGCTCGACGCCGAGCCGCTCCACGGTCTCCGCCGTCGCCCGCACTCCGGCGGTATCGTGCAGCCGCACCGGCACGCCGTTACGAAGTGGGAGAGGACGGCCACTACGCCTCCTGCTTCCTGTACCGGGACAGCGGCTGACCGGCGGCGCAGCCGTCAGCGGCGCTCCGCGCGAACCTCTCGCCAGTGTTCCAGCGGCTCGATGCCAAGCGCCAGCGCGTCGGCGGTGACCAGCGCCGGCAGATACTCGGGCGCGAGCGCCACGACCTCCTCGATGATCCTGATCGCGTCGTCCCCCCGGCCCAGCTTGTCGTACGCTACCGCCAGCCACAGGCCGGCGACGGTGCGCATGCCGAGTTCGCCGCCGGCGTAAGCCGTCCGCATCTCCACCACCGCTCGTTCCGGGTCGCCGCCGAACGCGGGCGGCGCGTTCAGCAGCGCGATGCCCGAATTCAGGCGCGCCAACCGGTTGTCCGGCTCCAACTCGAGCGCGATCCGGGTGACCTGCTCCGCCGTGCCGGCGTAGCCGAGCACGTTGAGCGGATTGACGGCGATCATCTGGCCGAGAATCGAGCCGTACAGCGCGAAACCGTCCGCGAACGCCACGTTCAGCTCGGCAAACCGGCGAATGTGGTCGTGTGCGCGCTGCAGGTGCGCACCCTCGCTGCCGCTCCACCACAGGTTGCTGAACGCCTGGAACTCGATCCAGGCCAGCAGGTAGTGTTGCGCGGGCGGGTCGCCCGTGAGCGCCGCGGCGCGTTCAAGCCAGCGCTCGGTATCGCCGGTCACCCGCTCCGGCCCCGGCCAGTCGAGAATCGTGCCATGGTAGTAGCGTTCGAACTCGGCCAGCAGCCGCAGCGCCTCGGGCGACGGCTCGTAGCCGGCCAACTCGGCGCTGCCGTCGGCAAACCCGGCGGTGCCGCACAGGAGCACGAATGCCACGGCCATCCACCGGCATCGCGGCGCGCGAACGCCGCCGCCGTTGCGCCGCGGGCGGCGACTGACGAACGTGCCCATCGGCGCCGAGTATAGCGCGCGCCACCGGCCGCGAGAACCCATGCACATCGTTGTCGTGTCGCCGGTGCCGCCGGCCGCCTCGCCGTGCACCGCGTCCCGGATTCGGGACACTAAGGCTTCGGCAACAGCATCTAAGCGTTGCTCCAGACGACGGCTCTACAGTACCACTACTGTACTGCGCCCGCCATGGCGATTGTATCGACACTCATGTAGACTACCATCCCCGGCTGGCGAAGGTGGCATCCAGCGGGGCCCCGCGTGCCGGCGATTCGGTGAGGTATCGGCGGAAAAGCCGGCACGAAGGACGAAGTCGAGTTATCGTGGCGAAGGTACCAACCGATGACACTCCGGAGCCGGAAGGTCAGCGTCTTTGCAGAACCGCACTCGATCCTACAAACGGACCCCGACGGACCACTCGTAGCTCGCATCGGCCAATGTGGATCAGAGAGATGCTAACGGGACTGGTCAGGGGTTACGGGTTAGAACTCGGAAATTAAGGAGTAGTCCTCGATCAACCGCACCCGCAAGAAACCCACACTAAGTTCAAAGGAGTCTTCATGGCAAGAAGAACGTTCATTTCCTACAAGTACAGCGAGGCCCAAAAACTACGCGATGATATTATTGAGGCTCTCGGAGACGATGCTACTTATTATCAAGGAGAAACATCCGACTCTCCTGACTTGACCGATGCATCCACAGACTCAATCAGAAAACGACTTACCGACATGATGTACAATACGTCTAATAATCGCTATCGGCGTAATGGGCAAGCGTACGCCTGCAATAACTGCAAATCTCACAGCATGTTGGATGGTTCATATATATCTATAATCGATGAAAAGGTCTTTCTTGATGACCCGGATAAATTCATAGAAAACGCGTATGAGAAATCGGAAAGGGCTGACGAATTCGATCTTAGAAAGAAGCGATAGTGAGTAGCTCGCCGTCGTATCGATAACGCACTATGGTGCTTGACGAGAACAACTATGAGGCCGAGGCATGGAGACGAGTATGAGTTTGGTCGGAGCGTAAGACGCTTGCTCGTGCTATAGAAGACAGAATAAGCGACACCCCTACCCCGAAGCGGGTCCCATTGGGTCCCGCACGGCGGCGCAGGCACAGCGCCCCGCGTACACACACGGGTGGTGGGATTCCTGGTCGAAACTGGGTGATCTGAGAATCTGGGATAGTAGGGGGTCCGGGGACCAGCGGGCCGAGCTTACCGTGTGACATTTCCAGCCGCCGCTCAGGGCCGGCTCGCCCCTGGGCGCACGCCGCCCGTTTGGTGCTTGCCGACGCCTCGGGCGCCCGCGAGTGCCCGAATCGCTCATCCACGGGTGGCTGGGCGCCGCCGGGCGCGCTCATTGCCCTCGTCAAGGCGTCACGGCGGCTGCTGGCTTGCCAACCCCGCACCGCGCTGAAGCCTGCCGTTCGAGTCGCATACGGTGCACCGGGTTCTCCAACTCGCCTCGCGGCGCTACGAGCGCGGCAGCATCAACCGCTCGGTTGGCGAATGGCCTGAGGATGGATTAAGCTGCCTTAGTGACGCCATAGGGACTATACTTGCAACGGGCCGTCGCCGTGGGTCGTGATGATCTCGTGGTGTGCCGGCGCCGCGGAAATCCATACGAGAGGGATTAGATATGGAGAAGAAAATAAAACACCTCGAACTTATCCAGGGAGTGGTCAATCGCCTCGCTACAAACTCGTTCCAAATGAAAGGCTGGAGCGTAGTCCTCATTGCGGCACTGCTTGCGTTCTTGGCAAGGGAAGGGGATAATATGCTTGTTCCCATCGGGTTCGTTCCCGTGTTGTGTTTCTGGGGACTCGACGGCTACTTTTTGTGGCAGGAGAGACTGTTCCGTGCCCTGTACGACCACGTCCGCATACTCGACGAAGCCAAAGTCGATTTCTCGATGGATATTGGTCGGTTCAGGAAGAATAGCCAAACCGATAGAAGCCTTGTGCGAACGTGGCCAAGAGCGATGCTCTCAAGAACGCTGATTGGTTTCCACGGGGTACTGGCCGCAACGATTATCCTTGCACTAGTCCTCATTTAATCGTACGGCGAAGGATAGGTTGTACGGAAGGTTGGGAGGCATAGTGTCGCCGATTTCATTGGTACGACCGCGACGTCCACGTTCTGGGCGGCACGGAGTACTACAACAGGTATCGCGGCGGATGGTACGTGCAGCCTGAGGTGGCCGTCGGCGCACTGCTGGGCGAAAGGCTCGCGGTGGAGGCGTTCTACGGTCGCGACCCGATTGGCCGTGCCCGGACCAAGCCAGATCCACCTGCACGCTCGCTACGCCGCACAGCCATACCTGCGCGCCACTTCGCCGGCGGCGCACCCTTCACCGGCGCCCCCGGCGGGCGCGCTACTTGCCGATGCAGAACTCGGCGAAGATGCGGTTGAGCACGTCGTCGCTGGCCACGATGCCGACGATCTCCTCCAGGTGAAAGACCGCCTCGCGCAGGTCGGCCGCGACCAGCTCGCCGCCGACCTGCGCCGCCGCGGCGGCCTGCTCGGCGCGCGCCAGGGCCGTTTCGGCGCGCTGCAGGCTGTCGCGATGGCGTGCGCTCGCTACCAGCGCGGTGCGCTCGGTGTAGCCGCCGGTACCCACGGTTCGCTCCAGCAACAGGTTGCACAGGTCGTCGATGTGTGCGCCGGTGCGGGCCGAAACCGCCAGCGCGGGCCGCTCCACGTTCGCCGCCGCGACGCTGTCGCCCAGGTCGCGGCGATCCAGCAGGTCGCTTTTGTTGGCGATCACCACGACCGGGGCGCCGGTGGCGGCGCGCACCTGGCGCAGTGCGTCATGCGGGAACGGTTCGTTGGCCGCGCTCACGAACAGCACCAAGTCGGCGTCCTGTGCCGTGGCGAGGGTGCGCTCGACGCCGAGCCGCTCCACGGTCTCCGCCGTCGCCCGCACTCCGGCGGTATCGTGCAGCCGCACCGGCACGCCGTGGATGTCCAGGTCCTCGCGGATCACGTCGCGCGTGGTGCCCGGAATATCTGTTACCAGCGCGCGGGCTTCCTGGGCCAGGCGATTGAGCAGCGACGACTTGCCCACGTTGGGCGGCCCCGCCAGCACCACGTGCACGCCGTCGCGCAGCATGCGCCCGGCGCGGAACGTCGCGAGCATGTCGGCGATGGCGGCGCGCACCGCGTGCACCTCGGCGGCGATCTGTGCACCCGGCGCCAGCTCCACGTCCTCCTCGGCAAAGTCCAGCGCCAACTCCACGTGCGCGGCGCAGTCCAGCAACTGCCGCCGGAGGTCCGCGACGCGTGCGCCGACGGCACCGTTCAGGCGGTTGCGCGCGCCGCGCAGCGCGGCGGCGGTGGCCGACCCGATCACCTCGGCCACCGCCTCGGCCTGGGTCAGGTCAAGCTTGCCGTTCAGGAACGCGCGGCGGGTAAACTCGCCGGGGGTGGCGCCGCGCGCGCCCTCCCTCAGCAGCACTTCCACGATCGTCGCGGCCACCAGGCCCGACCCGTGACAGGCAATCTCCACCGTGTCCTCGCCGGTGTAGCTCGCCGGCGAGCGGAACACCGTGGCGACCACGTCGTCTACCACCTCGCCGCCGCCCGGTGCACCACTCGCCCCGCGCACGATGTCGCCGTAGTGGGCGGTGTGCGTCGCCGCATCGCGCAGCATCGCGCGCCCGCGAAACACGGCGTCCGCCATCGCCAGCGCGCCGGCGCCGCTCAACCGGACTATCGCCAGTGCGCCGGCGCCGGGCGGCGTGGCAATGGCAACTATGGTGTCGCGCTCGGGATCCGAGACCGCCGCCGCCTCGTTCATGGCCGCGGACGCCCGGCGCGGGGCGGCTCGGCGGCGCCGGTGATCCTTTGCACCGCCCAGCGCGCATGCTCCGCCACGCCGCGGTCCCGGTCGCGCGTCAGGCGGCGCAATTGCGGCAACAGTTCGACCGCGCCCCGGTTGCCGGCCACCGTGCAGGCGTTGCGCACCAGGCGGTCGCGGCCGGCACGCATCAACGGCGACCCGGCGAAGCGTGCCACCAGGTCGTCATGAGTGCGCAGCTCCAGCAGCGAAGCCAGTTCCAGCGCATCACCGGCGCGCCAGTGCAGCAGGTCTGGCTCGGCGGTGGCGCGGGCGCGAACCGTCCACGGGCACACTTCCTGGCACAGATCGCAACCGAACAGCCAGTCCCCGATCGCTTCGCGCAGTTCCTCGGCCACCGGGCCGCGGTGCTCGATGGTGAGGTAGGAGATGCAGCGGCGCGCGTCGAGCTGGTAGGGAGCGACGATCGCATCCGTCGGGCACACGTCGATGCAGTACGAGCATCCGCTGCCGCACCGCTTGCGGGAGCGCGCCGGCGTCGGCGCGATGGCCAGCGTGGTCAGCACCTCGCCGATAAAGAACCAACTGCCGTGCTCGCCGTTGATGGCCAGCGTGTGCTTGCCGCGGAAACCGACCCCCGCCGCCACCGCGTGGTGCGATTCCAGCAGCGGCGTCGCATCCACGCCGGTACGGAACCGCTCGCCCGGGTATCGTTCCGCCAGCACGCGCACCAAGCTGCGCAACCGGGCGCGCAACAGCTTGTGGTAGTCGCGCCCCCAGGCGTACTGCGCAACCCGGCCAGCCACCGGCCGTGATTCATCCGCCGTGGCGCCGCCCGTGGCGGGTCCACCGGCTGCCGAAGCCGCGGCCGGCTCCGACGCAATTCCTGTCGACCGCGGTCCGTGCGCGCCCTCGCCGGCGGCGCGCGACGCCGGACCGGCCACGCCCCCGTCGCCGGGATGCACGCCCACCAGCGCCACCGCCGCCGGCGACCCGGCGCCCGTCCCCGGTCCCGCCGACGTGGGCGCCGGCAAGGCCGCCTCCGGTACCCGGTTCTCCGCGCGGGTGCGGCCCACAGCCGGCGGCCGGCGTAGCGCGACCTCCGGCCTGATCCAGCCGCGCTCCGGCGTCTGGTAGTAGCCGAGCGCCACCACCAGCACGCTGCGACAGCCGGGCAGCAGCGCCGCCGGGTTGGCCTTGAACGGCGCGTGCCGCTCCAGGTACTCCATCGACCCGTGCCGGCCCGCCGCCAGCCAGCGCCGGTAGCGCGCCTCCGCACCGCGGTCGTGCTGCGCGGCCACCACGCCGCACGGCGTCAGCCCGAGATCCCGGCAGTGCCGCGCGATCGACGCGAACGCGGCCTCGTTCGGCGGCGGCGCACTGCCGTCGTCAGGCTGTCGTGCGGTGCCCGGCACCATCCTTGCGGCGCGTTACGAGGGCGCGTACTCCGGACGCATCGGAGAGAATACCTCCACGAACTCGCTGTCCTCGAGCATCTCCGCGGCGTGAAACTCGTTCGGGCCGAAGAAGTAGCTGGTTCCCGCGCTGGCCACGAACCGGTCATCTCCCTCGCCGCGCTGGAAGCGCACCTTGCCCTTGATGCAGAAGCCGCTCTGCACCGCCGGATGGTTGTGCAGCGGGATCCTGGCGCCCTGCTTGGCCGTAAAGTGGCACAGCATCGCCTCCGCACCGTAGCTCAACGTGGTGCGGAACACACCGTCCGGTCCCTCTTCGGTCTTGCCGTTCTCAAGTTCGATCAGGTTGGTCATGACATAGCCTCCGCCGGCGATTGTACTGGATGAGCATGTTGCGCGACGAGAGAGAGGTGCAACTGCCGTGCGACTGCCGCGGGTGGACTGCCCCGGCGCGATGTCTCCGGCGCGGCAGTCGCGGTCGCCGCGGTTTGACACGGTCCGGCGGCGACAGTAGCTTGCTCACGAGGAGTCGCGCCGTGCAGCAAACCATTACCAGCCAGCCGCTGATCAACGTCAGCCAGCGTGCCATCGCCGAGATCACCCGGATCACCGGCGAACCCGACCAGTTCCTCCGCATCTGGGTCACCGAGGGCGGCTGCGCCGGGATGACCTACGAAGCCGCGGTCGACAGCACCGAGACCCCCTTCGACCGGAAGGTGTTTGGCTCCGGCGGCGTCCGCATTCTCGCCGACCGCAACAGCTCGCAGCACGTCGACGGCCTGGAGATCGATTACTCCGACGACCTGATCAATCTCGGCTTCCGGTTCCGCAATCCCAACGCCAGCAAGGCGTGCGGCTGCGGTTCCAGCTTCGCCGTCTGACCGCGCATGGCGGTCCGGTCGGTCGACATCACCGGCGGCGAGTCGGTGTACTGCATCAACCAGGCGCAACTGGAAGCGGCGTTTCGCCTCGCCCGCGAGGACCGGCAGGCCGCGCCGCGCATCGAACGGTTGCTCGCCACCATCGAGAACGACCTGTCGCGCAACGAGCAGGCCGCCCTCGCGTTCGTCCTGATCGACCGGTTGCTGAACACCGCCGCCTGAGCATTCGGCCGCCGGCTGCTCAGGCGAGGTTGTCGGGGCCGAACGACTCGGGCAGCAGCTCGCCGAGGCTGAACTCCCTCCGCAGCCCTTCCGGGCCGCACACCAGCACGCGCGTGTCGGCGCGCCCGAATTCCCGGATCTTCTGGCGGCAGCCGCCGCACGGCGTGCACAGTTGCTCCCCGGCGCCCACCACGGCGACCGCCGTCACGCGCTGCTCGCCCGCCATCACCATCGCCGCCAGGGCGGATGCCTCCGCGCACACCCCCTCCGGGTAGGCCGCGTTCTCGACGTTGCAGCCGGCATGGATGGTGCCGCTGTCGGTCCGCACCGCGGCACCGACCCGGAACCGCGAGTAGGGGGCGTAGGAGAAGTCCCGCGCCGCCGTCGCCGCCGCGATGATGCCGGCGTCGCCAGAATGGCGGTCGTGGCGGTCGTGGGGGTCGTGGGGGTCGTGGGGGTCGTGGCGCCGCGGCTCCGCGGCGTCAGCCATCGCGGCGCCTCAATGGGCAAGTCCCGTCGGAGCGGCGCCAATCGCGCCGGCGCCCCTGGCAGCGGGCTGGACCACAGCCGGCTGATGTGTCATGGTTACGAACACGCTGTCCGCGCTGGTCGCGGCGAGCGGGGAGGTAGGTGCATGCTCAGGTTCTCTGAAGAGATCATGTTGCTGTTGCTCGATGACGGCGATGGTACGTTCGTCGACTTGCCGGTGCAATCCCTCGAATTCGCCCTGGCAGGATCGGTGCTGATGGACCTGGCGATGGAAGGACGTATCGACACCGATCCGGAGCGCCTGTTCGTGGTAGACCGCACGCCGATCGACGACGACCTGCTCGAGCCCACGTTCCGCCGCATCACCAGCTCGATGGTGACCTACACCACCCGCGACTGGATTCAGCAAATTACTCCCCATGCGGGAGATATTCGCGAGCGATCGCTTACGCGGCTGGTCAAGCGCGGCATTCTGCGCGAAGAGCAGGGCCGCTTCCTGTGGGTGTTCCATACCCGCCGCTACCCGGTGATCGACAACCAGACGCTGCGCGAGGTCAAGCTGCGCATCATGGAGGTGCTGTTCACCGACCAGATCCCCGACGCCCGCGACGTGGTCCTGATCGCGCTCGCCGACGTGTGCGGCATCTTCAGCAGCCTGCTTTCGAGCCGCGAGTTGAAGCAGGTCACACCGCGCGTCCGGCAGATCAGCAAGCTCGACCTTATCGCGCGCGAAGTCGCTTCCGCCGTCCGCGAGATCGAGTCGTCGCTGGCCTTCGCCATGGTGCCGATCCACTAACCTCCCGTACGGCGCGGCGCTGCCGTTGCCGGCGGCCTGAAAAAGCGTATCTTCCACCCGCCCGGCGACACTCATGGTGACAACCCCTACTGACGCTCGCGTGCGCGTGCTGACCAAGGTTTCCGCCGGCGCGACGCTGCTGCTCGTGTTCATCGGCAGCCTGGTAACCAGCACCGGCTCGGGGTTGGCGGTACCCGACTGGCCACTCTCCTACGGCATGCTGTTTCCACCCATGGTGGGCGGCATCCTGTATGAACACGGCCACCGCATGGCAGCCGCCGCCGTCGGCCTGCTGGTGGTGATCCAGGCCGTGGTGGTGAGTTGGCGCGAGCGGCGCCGCTGGGTGCGGGTCCTGGTCTGGCTGGCGCTGGTGGTGATTCTCATCCAGGGCGGGCTGGGCGGATTGACCGTGCTCTTGCTGCTGCCGACGCCGGTCTCGATGACCCATGCCGTGTTGGCGCAGACGCTGCTGCTGCTCCTGGTGTTCATCGCCTACGCCGAATCGCGCGAGTGGGCCGGGCGCCACACCGCCGCCCAGGCGCCCGCACCGCCGCACCGTTCCGAGCCCTCGCCACGCAGCCGTGCCGTGTACGCTGCCGCTATCGCTCTGATCGCGACGGTATACCTGCAGTTGCTGCTCGGGGCGCTGATGCGCCATACCGAGTCCGGCATTGCGATACCCGACTTTCCGCTCATGGGCGGCCAGTTGGTGCCGCTGTTCAACGACCGGATGCTGGCGCACGTCAACGCCCACCGGTTCGAACTGTTGCTCGAACCGGTCACCAAGGCACAGATGGTGATCCACTTCCTCCACCGTCTCGGCGCCGCCGGTGTCGGTGTTGCCTTGGTCGCCGCCAACCGCGCCGTCTACCGCAGCGGCGGCTTTCCTTCCGCACGGCGGCTGCTGAAGTGGATCAACACGGCAACCATGCTGCAGGCCCTGCTCGGCGTGCTCACCGTGCTCACCGCGCGCTCCCCGGCGCTGGCCAGCTTCCACGTCCTGCTTGGTGCGGCGCTGCTCGCCGTCACGCTGCTGTTTCTGTTGCGCTGCATGCCGCTGCCCGCGCGCGCCTTGTCGGAGCATGGACAGCCCGCCGCGGCACCAGGGACAGCGCCGTGAGGTTGCGGCGAGTCTCGTGAACGCCATGACCGGCGCACGCGGTGGCGGTGCGCCCCGCGACCGGGCCGCGTCCTTCTTGTTGCGGCCCGCCGCCGCTCCCGTGGTGCAATGGCCATGACCGGCTCCCCCACCCCGGCGCCGCGCGCCGCCACCCCTGGCCAAGCCGGGCTGCGCGCCGGCACGTGGTCCCGGATCGGGGCCCTGCGCTCGCTGGTCAAGGAGCGTATCGTGCTGATGGTGGTGGCCGCCACGGCGCTCGGCTACGGAGCGGCCGGCGCGGCGCCGGACGGCAGTGCGGTGCTGGCGCTGGTGCTGATCGGCACCGCCCTGCTGTCCGCCGGTTCCGGGGTTCTCAACAACGTGCTCGAGCACGAGGTGGACGGGCGCATGGAACGTACCCGCCGGCGCGCGCTGCCGCGCGGAGCCGTTTCGCCGCGCGCCGCGGCCTGGTTCGGCGCGCTGCTGTTGGCCGCCGGGGCGCTCCTGCTGTGGCGCGGCGGCGGCCTGCTGCCGACGCTGATCGGCGCACTTGCGGCGCTGCTCTACCTGCTGGTGTACACGCCGATGAAGCGCCGTTCCTGGCTGAACACCCCGCTCGGCGCCATTCCCGGCGCCCTGCCGCCGCTGATCGGCTGGTCCGCAGCCACCGGCGGCGTGCAGGCCGGCGCCTGGATTCTGTTCGCCGTCCTGTTCGTCTGGCAGCATCCGCACTTCTACGCCATCGCCTGGGCGTACCGCGACGACTACCGCCGCGCCGGCTTGAAGATGGCCAGCGAGGTCGGCGCCGGCGGGAGCTTTCTGACCACCCAGGTGATCCTGTTTCTCGCGGCGTTGATCCCGGTGTCGATGTCGCTCACCGCAACCGGCACGGCCGGCGCGGTGTACGCCGCCGGCGCCCTGGCGATCGGGCTGCTCTACCTGGCAGCCGGCGTGTCGTTCGCCCGCCGGCGCGACCGGGACAGCGCGCGCCGGCTGCTGCGCGCATCGGTGCTCTACCTGCCGGCGCTCCTGGTCATCGTGCTCGCCGACCGCTGGCTGCTGCCGGCGTAGTCCTGCCGGCTCAGCCGGCCTGCCCCGCCCCCTTCCCAGGCGTTTCCCGGTCCGCGCCGCCGCCCGCGGCCGTGTGGCGCGCCGCCAGGCCCGCGAGTTGCTCGCCGGCGTGGTAGGAAGAGCGCACGAACGGCCCCGCCTCGCAGTGCATGAAGCCCATGGCCCGCGCCGCGCGGCGCAACTCGGCAAACTCCTGTGGGTGCCAGTAGCGCACCACCGAGAGCTGCTGCGCGGTGGGCTGCAGGTACTGGCCGATATTGACGATCGACACGCCGACCGAGCGCAGGTCATGCAGCGTCGCGCGCACCTCCTCGGCCGTTTCGCCGAGGCCCACCATCAGGCTGGATTTGACCAGCAGGTGGGGAGCGAGGCGATGCGCAGTCTCCAGGAAGCGCAGCGAGCGGTCGTACCGGGAATGGGAGCGCACCCGCGGCGTCAGGCGGCGCACCGTCTCCACGTTGTGCGACAGCACCTCCGGCGCGCCCCGCACCACGGTGGCGATGGCCGCGGCGTTGCCGCCGAAGTCGGAGGTGAGCAGCTCCACGCTGCAGCGCGAGGCGGCGCGGATCGCGGCCACCGTTGCCGCACACACCTCGGCGCCGCCGTCCGACAGGTCGTCGCGGTTCACCATGGTCACCACCACGTGGCGCAGCCCCATCTCGGCTACCGCCTCGGCCACCCGCCGCGGCTCGTCCAGGTCCAGCTCGGTCGGCAGGCCGGTGGCCACCGAGCAGAACCGGCAGCGGCGCGTGCAGACACTGCCCAGAATCATGAAGGTGGCGGTGCCGTGAGTACCCCAGCACTCGTGGATGTTAGGGCAGCGCGCCTCCTCGCACACCGTGGTGAGCGCCTTGGCGCGCATCAGGCGGCGCAGCGCCCCGAACTCCTCGCTGGCCGCGGGACGGGTCCGCAGCCACTCGGGCTTGCGCCGGTACGCGATGTCCGGCGCAGCGGTGGCAGCAGCCGCGGAGACTACGGTTGGCGCTGTCGGTTCACTTGGCTCTGGACCCACGGGCACCAACAAACGTAGGTTGAGGCGCCGTGCAAGTCAACGCCGCTCCTCCGCCTAGTTTCTGGGACACCCTGCCGCGGCCGATGATGCTGCTCGCGCCGATGGCCAACGTCACCGATACGGCGTTCCGGCAGATCATCGCGCGTTGTGGGCGTCCGCACCTGATGATGACCGAATTCACCTCCTGCGAAGGCCTGTGCTCACGCGGGCGCGACCGGCTGCTGGCCGAACTCACCTACCACGAGAGCGAACGGCCGCTGGTGGTGCAGTTCTTCGGACCGCGTCCGGAGCCGTTCTACCGCTGCGCGCAACTGGCGCGGGAGCTCGGTTTCGACGGCATCGACATCAACACCGGCTGCCCGGACCGGCGCGTGCTCCGGCAGGGCGCCGGCGCCGCGCTGATCGGCGACCCGGCGCGCATGCGCGAGATCTACGCCGCCGCGCGCGAGGGCGCCGGCGGCCTGCCGGTATCGATCAAGACCCGGCTCGGCATAGCGCGCGACATACTCGAGGAGTGGCTCGCGGTATTGCTGGACCTGCGACCGGCGGCAATCACCCTGCACGCCCGCACGGTACGCGAGCTGTCCAACACCGCCGCGCATTGGGATGCCGTCGCACGCGCGGTCAGCCAGGCGCGCGGCAGCGGCGTACCGATCATCGGCAACGGCGACGTGCGCGACCCCGCCCACGGCCGCGAGCTTGCCGCGCGGACCGGGGCCGACGGCGTCATGCTCGGCCGCGCCATATTCGGCAACCCGTGGCTGTTTCACCCCACCATCCGCAAGCGCGACCTGGAACTGGAGCGGGTGCTCGCAACGATGCTGGAGCACGCCGCCCTGTTCGACCGCCTGCTCGGGGAGGTACGCCCGTTCGTGGAGATGCGCCGCCACTTCAAGGCCTACCTGGCAGGCTTTCCCGACACCAGGGCGCTGCGCGTGGCGCTGATGGGGTGCGCGGATCTGGCCGACGCGCAGGCGATCGTGGCGCGCCACCGGGCGGCGCGCGGCGGCCGTCCGGAGCGAACACCAACACGGCACCGCGAGCCGCAACTGAGCGCCGCGCGCTGACCCCGCCATCCGCGAACAACACTCTCGCGCCACCCGAGCGAAGGCCCGATGCCACACGCGGAGAGGACCCGCGCGCGGGCGCGCGGTTGACCCCCTTGGGGGCCGATAGTACTTTGCCGGTGAGGTTAATCCCGCTTCATAAACTACGCGTTACAAGGAGTAACACATGGCCTTCGAGACCCCTCCCCTGCCCTACGCTTACGATGCTCTGGAGCCGCACATCGATGCGCAGACCATGACCATCCACCACGACAAGCACCACGCCACCTACGTGACCAATCTCAACGCGGCGGTCGCCGGCACCGAGTTCGAGAGCTGGGACATCGCAAAGCTGATGCGCGACATCTCGCAGGTGCCGGCCGACATCCGCACCGCGGTGCAGAACAACGGCGGCGGCCACGCCAACCACTCGCTGTTCTGGTCCGTGATGGGCCCCGGCGGCGGCGGCGAGCCGAGCGGCGCCCTGGCCAACGCCATCAACGCCGCGTGCGGCAGCTTCGACGGCTTCAAGGAGGCGTTCGCGGCCGCCGGCACCACGCGCTTCGGCAGCGGCTGGGCGTGGCTGGTGAAGAAGGGCGAGGGCGGCGTGGCCGTGTACAGCACCGCCAACCAGGACAGCCCGCTGATGCAGGGCGACACCCCGATTCTGGGCATGGACGTGTGGGAGCACGCCTACTACCTGAAGTACCAGAACCGGCGCCCCGACTACATCGCCGCGTTCTTCAACGTCATCAACTGGGACGCGGTAGCCGAGCGCTTCTCCGCCTGACGGCCTGGCAGCCCGCTGCTAGTGACAATCGAGAACTGCGTCATCATCGGTTCCGGTCCGGCCGGCCACACGGCCGCCGTGTATGCCGGGCGCGCCATGCTGGAGCCGTTGATGTACGAGGGCTTCATGGCCGGCGGCGTCGCCGCCGGCGGCCAGCTCACCACCACCACCGACGTCGAGAACTACCCCGGCTTCCCGGACGGCATCGGCGGACCCGAGTTGATGGACCTGATGCGGCGGCAATCGGAACGCAGCGGCGCGCGCATCGTCACCGAGACGGTGAGCGCCGTCGACCTGAGCGCGACGCCCTACCGGGTGACCACCGACGGCGGCGCCACGGTGGCGGCGCGCACGGTGATCATCGCCACCGGCGCCACCGCCAAGCGGCTGTACGTGCCGGGCGCCGAGCGCCTCTGGCAGCGCGGCATCTCGGCCTGCGCCGTGTGCGACGGCGCCCTGCCGGTGTTCCGCGGCAAGCACCTGGTCGTGGTGGGCGGCGGCGACACCGCGGCCGAGGAAGCCACCTTCCTCACCAAGTACGCCAGCCGGGTCACCATGCTCGTGCGCCGCGACCAGATGCGCGCATCCAAGGCGATGCAGCAGCGGGTGTTCGCCAACGAAACCATCGACGTGTCATGGAACACCGTGCTCAGCGAGGTGCTCGGCGACGACCTGGTTGGCGGCGTACGGGTCACCAACGTGAACAGCGGAGCCGACAGCGAACTCGAGGCCGGAGGCTTGTTCTTCGCAATCGGGCACGAGCCCAACACGTCGTTTCTCGCCGGTCAACTGGAAACCGACGAGTCCGGCTACCTGATCACCCCCGGCAGCTCCACCGCCACCAGCCGGCCCGGCGTGTTCGCCTGCGGCGACGTGCAGGACAAGATCTACCGCCAGGCCGTGACCGCCGCCGGCAGCGGCTGCATGGCCGCCATGGAAGCGGAACGCTACCTGTCGGAGCACGCCGCCTAGGCCGCTAACGTCCGGACTACACCGCCGGGCAGCGCAGTCCTACGCCTCCCCGGCCTCCTCGCTTGCCGCATCGGCGCCGCGCAGGTTGCGCAACTGCTCCTTTACCCGGCGAATCTCCGCGAATCCGTCCTGAATCTTGGCGAACATCTCGGCATTGGCCTTGATGCCCTCGGTAACGAGAAAGGTGGTTGCCGACGAACGGTCCGAGAACACATCCGCCTCCACCAGCTCGTCGATCCGCTTCAGGCTCTCGTCGTCCGGCCGCACCGAAATCGAATTCGCCCGCGCGTCCAGCGCTCCGGCAACCACGTCGGTTGCCCCATGTACGATTCCCTCGACCCTCTTTTTCAACATGGATTGGATGCTCCTTAATACCGCACACCTCGTCCGGGTATGCCGGTGAGCGCAGTCTACCAGCCAAGCGACCGCGCGGGCAACGCCTACGTACTACCGGGCACTACCGGGCGAGTGATGGACAATCGTCGCCGAATCCCGCTACCGTCGCAGGCGGGTAGCTTGAGTCATGGCAGTACTGTCGGTGCCACGTCCGTTGCAGGAGCGCCTCGGAGAAGCAGCGACCGAGTCGTTGGTCGAGATGCTGCGCCAGATCGAATCGGATCAGGAAGAGCGGCGCGAAGTGCAGAAGGAGCAACTGCTCCAGGTTCTGGAGGAGCGATTTCTGCGTCACGTGGCGGAGTCGGAACAGCGAACGAACGCGGAGATCGTCGCGGTAAGGGTGGATCTCGGCAAGGAGATCGCCGCGGTGAGGGTAGATCTCGGCAAGGAAATCACCGACGTCCGCAAGGAGATCGCCGACGTCCGCAAGGAAATCACTGTCCAGACACGCTGGATTCTCGCCGTATTGGGTGGCGCGGCGGTGTTGATCCCGATCCTGCAGCGCGTAATGGCGGCCCTCATCCCGTAGCCGGAGTACCGCCAGCGCCGTCGGCCGGCGCGTTACGGCCCGCTCGCCCCGGTCCAATCGCCGCAGCCTGAGGTTCCGTGGTCAGGACGCACAATCCAACGAGCCATGTCCCACGCCGGGTGCCGGGATCTCACTCGAAGGATCCCCGCCCGGCGACTCGGACCGGCATGATCGTGACCGGAGAGCGGTCCCAGGGCCATCCCATACCGGCCACACCTGTGCCGTTGTCGGTCAATGCCGCGATTACCCCCGCAATCGCCGTGCCATGCCAGGAACCGTCAATCCCGCGATCGGTCGCATCGCGATCGGTGCCGTCGCCGTCACCGGACGCGTCCCCATCGCTGATGAAGTCGTAGCCGTCGGCGACGAGCAGGTTGTCGGCGAGGTCCGGATGCGGCACGTATCCGGTGTCGAGCACCGCGACGGTGACTGGGTCGGGCTCGTGCAAGACTCCCGCTGCCATCGCCTGCCACAACAGCGGCAACCGTATCTGCCGCAGTGGCCACTGGCCGGAGTCTACTCTGCCACACCCGGACCGGTTCGCCCCCGGCGCATAGCACGGATCGTCGGGAACCGGTTGCACACCCGGCATTTCCACTACGCGCGCCACCGCGGCTGACTCAGCCGTCGAAGGGAATGCGCCCGCCGTCCTCACGCGGACCGAGAGCTTGTGAATTCCCGGCGCGAGAGGGCGTGACGGGCGAAACGCCCGTGTCGATGGATGCAGGGGTCGATACGGCCCACCGTCGAATGACGCCTCCAAGACTGCGACCCGGGCGCCCGCGCCCAAACTCCACTCCCAGAGGGGTGGGTTGGCGTAATCGCCGAGCAACTCCGAACGATGAACCCAGACGCTCAGTTGGACTGGTTCGGCGCACGACGCCAACGCAGCCGCCACATAGGAATCAATGCTCGAATGCCATACTTCATATACAGCATTACCGACCATGTCACTCGCCAAGACGGCGGCGGTAAAGGCATTCCATCGTCCAGCCGCGGCAACACCCTCGCGCGCTTCACAGTGTCCAAACATGTCAAAGTAGAGCTTATAGCTACGAAACTGGTAGATCGGATTCTCCGATATCTCCAGATCCAAGTATACCTCTGGATCCTGAAGGAGTAGGTCTTCGTAGTCGCGGTATTCACGCAGTGAAAGTCATTGATTTCCTCACCAGATTCCCGTGAAGGATGAAGACTCCGAGCGGCAAGCGGGACCGACGAGGCATCGCCGGACTGCTACCCGAGGACGCTCCGGTCGTTATTGACTGGATGCCGACGCCGGGCGCTCGTGATTTCGGCCATCGCGTCACACTCGCGCCTCCTGTATGAGCTTCGACCGGTCCAGCGAGTGAAACGCGGCTGACATTCGTCCCGTTAGTATTGATAGCTACTCCCCGGAGGTTCACTCTGCGACTCAAGGGCGGCGGAGTGCAACCAGCAGCACGACGGGCGTGCGGTTCCGCACCGCCCGTCGTGGTGCGGCTGAGTCGCTGACCGGAACGTAGTCGCGGTCAGGCAAGCGCGCCGCTTGGCGGCTCGTCGACGCGAGAGCTTGACTGGAGGACTCGGAGCCCGTAGCGTCAGCGGCCAGTGGTACTCGTGGTCGCGGCACTCAGCCTCGTCACCGCTGCCTGCCACCCACGTACCATGCCGGCCACCGCCTCACTCGGCGCCCCGAGGGCAACCACGAGTCTCGGGAGTCCAGGGGAGGTGGAGCACCACCAACCGAGTGATGGACCATCATCGCCGAGTCCCGGTACAGTGAAAGGCGGGAAGTCGAGTCATGGCAGTGCTGTCAGTGCCACGTCCGTTGCAGGAGCGCCTCGGAGAAGCAGCGACCGAGTCGTTGGTCGAGATGCTGCGCCAGATCGAATCGGATCAGGAAGAGCGGCGCGAAGTGCAGAAGGAGCAACTGCTCCAGGTCCTGGAGGAGCGGTTTCTGCGTCACGTGGCGGAGTCGGAAAAGCGAACAAACGCGGAGATCGTCGCGGTGCGGGTAGATCTCGGCAAGGAAATCACCGACGTCCGCAAGGAGGTCTCCGCGGTGAGGGTGGATCTCGGCAAGGAGATCGCCGACGTCCGCAAGGAGATCACTGTCCAGACGCGCTGGATCCTGGCCGTATTGGGTGGCGCGGCGGTGCTGATCCCGATCCTGCAGCGGGTAATGGCGGCCCTCATCCCGTAGCTGGGAGTTCCGCCAGCACCGTCGGCCGACGCGTTACCGCCCGCTCGCCCGGTCCAATCGCCGCAGCCCTGACACCGCGTGCGCGTCGATAGGCAAGCCGCTCGATGCGCTGCCTCGGATAAGAGCCAAATAGGGTGAATACGTCCAACAACTCCGACTCAAGCCGATCATTCTCTCCCCGGGCTACCAGGTCGTCGGCAGCGGAAGCCAACAGCCCCCGCGCCTCACCCAAGGTCAGCGACCGATCGATGCCGGCGAGCAAAGCCAGAGCGCCGCTCACGTACGCGGCGGCGATGGAGGTTCCGTGGTCAGGACGTACAATCCAACGAGCCATGTCGGGTGCGCCGCCCACGCCGAGCGTCGGGATCTCACTCGAAGGATCCCCGCCCGGTGCGACGACGTCGATTTCAGGACCATAGTTGGAGGTCCGCGCCAGCGAACCCTTCGCATTCGCCCCCGCCACCGCCACGGTGTAAGTGGAGTTGGCCGGCGCGCGAACGGCAGAGCCGTGATTGCCCGCCGCGGCCACCACGATTGCGCCCGGCTTCCGTCACCCGGCGCAGTGCGTCCTCCAAGACTTGATCGATCGGTCCGGGAACGGCTTCGGTCAAGCTCAGATTGATGATCTTGGCAGGTCTGGGCGGTCGGGTCCCGGCGTCATTGTCCAGTCCCGCGGCGTAAAGCAGGCCCTGCACCACGTCGTAGGTCGTGGCGCCACGCGGTCCGGCGACTCGGACCGGCATGATCGTGACCGGAGAGCGGTCCCACGGCCATCCCATGCCGGCCACACCTGTGCCGTTGTCGGTCAATGCCGCGATTACCCCCGCAATCGCCGTGCCAGCATCTGCCGTCGAATCAGGTAGATGAATCACTCTTTAGCTAGCTCTCATAGCGACTTCACCTGGACATGGTGGCCGCCACAAACACCCGTGAATGCTTGCGGCGGCCCATGTTGCGTAAGGATGGTTACCACACACATTCCATGATCCACGACCTGCGCTTCAGCAACCAACGTGCCCCTATTGCACTTCCGGCTTGCCGTTCATCGTCGTCCTTCGCGTCGCCGCGCACACGATCTTCCACGGTCGATAGCGCTTTTTGGCTATCGACCGGCGTCGATCACAATACGAACAACTGCTATCCTTTAGCGGCCGGCGGCATCTTCCGCACCGTGGCGTTACCATCACCCGCCAAAGGTGCCGGGCCGTGTAAAGCCGAGACAACACAGACAGGCAGGTTGCACGTTCCGCGTATTCGCCACTGCCGGCGGTAGCTACTCCTCCGACGTTATGGGCTCTTGTATTCCGCGGGCGGCCCGAGGTCTCGGCTTCTTGGAGTTAGTATGGCACGATCGGCGAATGTGAACAACCCCCGCGCTCAATCAAACCGAGCGTCACCGGTGGACGTGCGCAAGCGCGATAAGCCTGAGCCGACGGGCCGACGGCTACGGAACGTCCCGTCAAGAGCGCCCGTGGCGAACTCCGGCGGCATCGAGAGGTGCGACGCCGGGTCCGCCACGGGCTGCTGTGCCGGATGCCGGCAGTGATCCCTTGTGTCAGCCGCATCGTCCGGTGCGAGCTGCCCGCGGAATGCACGCTGGAGGAGTAGCTGACTCATACAATGGTTTCTCGGCGGTGACGCTTTTGCTCGACCGCCGTGAGACCCGTGGCGGCAGCGGCGGTTGGCACTACCACGCGCTCACAGGCGTTCGGTTCCGCATTGCCGATCGTGCCTGCGCTGCCGACGGGAACACGACGGCGGTCCGGCATGCCTGCTTCCATGCCGCCCTCGTCCAGGCGAGCTCCTGGCTGCAGGCCCCGCGCGCCACGTTCATACCTCACCTCAAACGTCCACTTGCCAAGGATGGCCGGGGCGGTGTAGGTTAGGCGCGGACTTCGGTATGGACATGCGGCAGCTTGATACATTGCTACGCAACCTGCTTCTCACCCTCCTGGGCCTAGGGGCCTGGGTTGTCGCGTGCTCCGCCGGGGACCGCATGTAGCGACGGCGTAGCGCAAAAGCCGCAGCCCAGGCTCACAGTTGACGCGCTCAACTGCGAACCTGGGCTTTTTTTTCGCCATTTTTCGCCGATGGAAGAAAATAAGGAGAACCCTATGCAGCGAGGAACGATCACCAAGTACCGACCCTTCCCGGTCATCGACCTGCCGGACCGCCGGTGGCCGAGCCGTACCATCGAGCAGGCGCCGATCTGGTGCAGCGTCGATCTGCGCGACGGCAACCAGGCGTTGATCAACCCGATGAACCTGGAGCAGAAGCTGCGCATGTTCCGCCTCCTGACCGACATCGGCTTCAAGGAGATCGAGATCGGATTCCCGTCCGCCGCGGCGGTGGAGTTCGAATTCACGCGCACCCTGATCGAGCGCGGCCTGATCCCCGGCGATGTCTATCCGCAGGTGCTCACCCAGGCGCGCGACCACCTGATCCGGCGCACCTTCGAGGCGATCGAGGGCACCCCGCGGGCCGTCGTGCACCTGTACAACTCCACCTCCACGCTGCAGCGGCGCGTGGTGTTCGGCATGGACCGCGCCGAAATCCGCGCCATAGCGGTGGATGGCACCCGCCTGGTGCGCGAGCTGGCGGAGCGCACCGACACCGAGGTGGTGTACGAGTACTCTCCGGAGAGCTTCACCGGCACCGAGCTCGACTACGCCGTGGAGATATGCGACGCGGTGATCGAGGCATGGGACCCTAGTCCCGAGCGGCGCATGATCATCAACCTGCCGGCCACGGTGGAGCTGGCCACGCCCAACGTGTATGCCGACCAGATCGAGTGGTTCCTGCGCCACGTGCGGCGCCGCGACAGCATCATCCTCAGCCTGCACACCCACAACGACCGCGGAACCGGCGTCGCGGCCACCGAACTGGGCCTGATGGCCGGGGCGGAGCGGGTGGAAGGCACGCTGTTCGGCAACGGCGAGCGCACCGGCAACGTGGACATCGTCACCGTCGGGCTCAACCTGTACACCCAGGGGGTCGATCCGGGACTCGACCTGCACGATCTCGGCCGCCTGATCGAGGTATCCGATTACTGTACCGACATCCCGGTAGGCGCTCGCCATCCCTATGCGGGGGAGCTGGTGTTCACCGCCTTCTCCGGCTCCCACCAGGACGCCATCAACAAGGGCATGACGGCGCAGGGCAACGGACCCGACTCCCTGTGGGCGGTGCCCTACCTGCCGATCGACCCGACCGACGTCGGGCGCTCCTACCAGGCGATCATCCGCATCAACTCGCAGTCGGGCAAGGGCGGCGTGGCGTACGTCATGGAGGCCGAGTTCGGCTGCCTGCTACCCAAGACGATGCAGCCGGAGTTCGGCCAAGTGGTGCAGGCTCTCACCGACCGCACCGGACGCGAAGTGGAGGCGCAGGAGATCTGGCAGGCGTTCGAGACCGAGTACCTGGACGCCGATCAGCCGGTACGGTTCATCGACTACGCCATCGCCACCGCGGCCGATGACAGCTCGCGGATGGACGGGGTGCTGACCATAGTCCGGGACGGCGTGCGGATGGTGCTGGAGGGGAGCGGCAACGGACCGATCGACGCCCTCAAGGACGCCCTCGGCAAGGCGGGCCTGGCCGACTTCCGGCTGACTCACTACTCCGAGCACTCCCTGGGGCAGGGCACCGACTCCACCGCCATCGCCTACATCCAGATCGCCTCCGGCAACGGCATCCAGTGCTTCGGCGCCGGCACCAACCCGAACATCGCCAAGGCCTCGGCGCTGGCGCTCATATCCGCGCTCAACCGGAGCATCGCCGCGCAGGCGGCCGCCGAGCCGTACGAGCCCGCCGCGCTCGCCCCCGCGGTGTCACCGGTCGCTGAGGCCGTCGCGCGCTGACCCCGGGCGCCGGCGCAGCCAGTCGTCGGCGCAGCCCCGAAGCGCCCCCCTACGGCGGCGGACGAAGCCCGGAGCGCGAACCGGAGGCCAGGCTGGAGGCCAGGGCCGGCGGCGAACGGCGACTCGATCCGGCGACCAAGTCCCTGCCCGGCCGCGCGCGGGAAGCGCCTGCGCGGCGCCGCGCCCGGATCAGTCGCCGTGGATGGCGGCCATCAGTTCCATGGTGGCGACCGCCTCGTCCAGGTCGCACGCCGGCAGTTCGATGGGCCGGTCGTTGCGGATGCAGTCGAAGAAGTAGCGGTCCTGCTCCAGGGTGCCGCCGGCCCCTGTTCCGGTGCCGGGGACGGCGAGTTCGGTCACTTCGCCGTCCGCCACCACGTGCCCGCGCTTGACCCCTTCCAGGTAAGCGGAGATGCCGGCGCCGTGGATCTCGTACCGCTCCAGCCGCGCGCCGGCGGTGATGTTGGCGACCAGGTGCACGATGCACCCGTTGTCGCACTGCATCAGCGCTCCGAACGCATCGCGGTGGCGCGACACCGCCTGCCGCGCGAAGCTGTGCACCTCCCGCACCGGGGAGCCGGCCAGCCAGCGCACGCAGTCCAGCGCGTGAATCGGCGTCTCGTAGAAGAACCGCGCCAGCGTCGGCTCGGCGAGCCTTCCCTGGCGTTCCAGCTCGACCAGGTTCTTGTGGAACTCCCCGACCACCGTCACCAGCGGGCCACGTTCGGCGACGCGCCGCTTCGCCTCCCGGATCAGCGGGTTGAAGCGCCTGTTGAAGCCCACCATGCAGCGCGCCCCGCTGCGCGCCGCCGCCGCGCGCAGGGCACGGGTCTCGGCCACGTGCAGCCCCGGCGGCTTCTCCACCAAGGTGTCGACACCGGCTTCCAGGCACTCCGCAGCCGCCGCCGCGTTCAGGTGCGGCGGCACGTTGACCAGTACCGCATCCAGCGGCGCGTCCTCCAGCATCTCGTCGATCCGCCCGTGGCGGCGCCCGATGCCGAACTCATCCGCCAGCCTGCCGCGCGGCGCGGCCAGCGGGTCACACACCGCCTCCAGCCGAACGCCTTCCATCCGGGCTACCAGGCGTGCATGGTTGTGTGCCCGCGGCCCGCAGCCCACCAATCCCACCCTCAGTTCCGTTTCCACGCCCCATAGCATACGCCAGTTTCCATACGCGGCGTGCCGTTGGAGGAGCCGTCTCGCGAAACGGCGGGAATCGGGCCGCAAGGTCCACCTGGCCGGTGTCGAGATCAGCGCATGGTCCCGCACCATCGCCGAGTTCGTGACGGCGCCCGGCTGATTCCTCCGTCGGCCGCGGGACGCGGGATCGGCCCGCCCGGAATGTGCGATCATAGCGTCGAGATGAGCGGGAAGCTGGGCATCGCTGTGATCGGGGTGGGCTGGATGGGAGAGGCGCACAGCCGCGCCTATCTGCAGGCTCGGCATCGGTTTGCCGACCGCGGACTGGAGCCGCGGCTGGTGGTGTGCGCCGACGAGGTGGCGGCGCGGCGGCACGCGGCGCAGCGCGACTACGGCTTCGCCCGCGCCACCGCCGACTGGCGCGAGGCGGTCGCCGACGACGACGTCGACGTGGTGGACGTGACCGCGCCCAACTTCCTGCACCGCACGATGGCGATGGCGGCAATCGACGCCGGCAAGCACGTGTTCTGCGAGAAGCCGGTGGGACGCAGTCCCGAGGACGCGCTGGCGGTGGCGGCGGCGGCCGAGCGCGCCGGCGTGGTCAGCGGGGTGGGCTACAACTACGTGTTCGCGCCGATGGTGCAGCACGCGCGGCGGTTGATCGACGCCGGAAGGCTCGGCGAGCTGACCCACTACCGGGGCCGCTTCTTCAGCGGCTACGGGCGCGACCCGAACGGCGTGCTGTCGTGGCGCTTCCGGCGCGAGCAGGCCGGCAGCGGCACCCTGGCCGACCTGATCTCGCACGTGGTCGACACCGCGCACTTCATCGCCGGGCCGATCCGGCGCGTGGTGAGCCAGCGGCACACCTTCATCGCCGAGCGTCCCCTGGCCACGCCCGGCGAGGGCACCCACTTCTCCGCCAAGGCCGGCGGCCCTACCGGCCCGGTCACCAACGAGGACTACGTCGGCATGCTGGTGGAGTTCGCCGGCGGCGCGCGCGGCACCCTGGAGGCGTGCCGGGTGATCTTCGGCCCCGAGTGCCAGATGGCGTTCGAGGTGAACGGGCGGCGCGGCGCGCTGGCCTGGGACTTCGAGCGCCTCAACGAGCTGCAGGTGCGCCTGGCCGGCGACGACGGCGCGGCCGGTGACGGCTTTACCACCGCCATCGGCGGGCCGCAGCACCCCTACCACGGCCGCTTCAACCCCGGCGCCGGCATCGGCATCGGCTACGACGACACGCTTACCATCGAATTGGCGGAGTTTCTCAGCGCGGTCGTGGCCGGCGCGCCGGGGCGTGGATCGCTGGCGGCGGCCGCCGCCGTGGCGCGCGTGCAGCAGGCGGCGGCGCGCTCCTGGGACAGCGGCTCCTGGGAAACGGTGGCCGGCTGACCGCGTCGGCGGCGTGAACCAGCCCCCCACCCACCCCAGCCCGCGGGACTTCATTCGCCGCCACGCGCGCTGGAACTTCTGGGTCAATGTCGGCGACCTGTCGTTCGTCCACCTGGCCGGCAGCTTCGTCTTCATCTCCACCATCCTGCCGCTCTACGTCAGCTACCTGACCGAGTCGCGGGTGCTGATCGGACTGATCCCGGCCATCTACCTGGTCGCCTCGCACGTGCCTCAACTCCTCATGGCCGCCCGCGCCGAGTCGCTGGCACGCAAGAAGCCGTGGATCGTGCGCATCAGCGTATTCGAGCGCGTGCCGTGGCTGGTGCTGGGGCTGGGCATCGTGCTGTGGCCGGTGGCACCGGCGTGGTTCTCCTACGGGTTCCTGGTGGTGATGCTGCTGGTCGGCCAAGGTGCGGTGGGGGTGGCGTCGCCGGCGTGGCGCGCCATGCTGGCGAAGGTAATCCATCCCGACCGCAAGGGGATGATGTTCGGCCTCGGCGCCGCCATCGGTGCGCTGATGGGCGCCGGCGGCGCGTTGCTGGCGCGGCACATCCTTGATACGGTGGCTTACCCGCTGTCGTTCGGCATCTGCTTCCTGCTCGCGTTTGCCGGCCAGGCGATCTCCTGGACCTTCCTGACCTTCAACCGCGAGCCGGCAAGCACCCCCGAGCGGCCTCGCGTACGCCTGGGCGCCTATCTGCGCGAGTTGCCGGCGGTGCTGCGCGGCGACTACAACTTCGCGCGCTTCCTGCTGAGCCAGATCCTGGTAATCTTCGGCGCCCTCGGCGTGACCTTCTACGTGATCTACGCGCGCGAGGCGTTTGCCATCAGCGACGCCTTCGCCGCCACCCTTACCGTGGCGGCGCTGATCAGCCAGGCGGCCGGCACGCCATTGCTCGGCTGGTGGGGCGACCGCTTCGGCCACCGGGCCGCCATCGAGGTGGCGGCGCTGCTGTGCGCGGCGGCCGGCGTGGTGGTGCTGGTGGCGCCGGCGGCGGCGTGGATGTACGCCGCCTTTGCCCTCCTCTCCCTGTCCGACGCCGGCATCAGGGTGTCTCGACCGAGCCTGGCCATGGACCTCGGCGCCGCCGGCCGGGTGGCCACCTACACCGCGCTGACCACCACGCTGCTGGCGGCGCCGGCGCTGGCGGCGCCGATTGCCGGCGGGTGGTTGATCGACACGGTGAACTACCGGGCGGTGTTCGCGGCAGGGGTGGTGCTGTCGCTGGCCGGCTGGCTGGTGCTGCGCTTCGGCGTGGCGGACCCGCGCGTGGCGCGGCGGCGGGCCGGCAGCGGCGGCGGTGCTCCAGGTCACGCCGCCGGAGGTTGACACCGGCGTGAGCCGGATCGGTCAGAAATGCGCGCCAGGAGTGCTGACGGCTGCGCGGGCGAGAGCGTCCTGCTGCTGGATCCCACGCTGATCGAGCAGCAGCGCGGCATCCACCGCGAGCGACCTATCCGCCGCGCCCCATCTTGCGGGCGAGGCGCTCGATCTCGCGCTGCCTGCCGAGGCGCTGCCAGATCGCCATCGCCTCGTCATGGCGGCGCTCCCGTTCGAACGCCCGTGCCACCCCCGCCTCGTCGCCGCGCGCCGCGTAGCAGCGCCGCGCATCGTCGTACAGCTCGCCGTCGCGAAAGGTGCGCGCCGCGAGCAGCAGGTCGCCCGACCGCTCGTAGATGCGTCCGCCCTCGGCGAAGTCTCCGTGCCGAACGCACACCGACGCCGCCTCGCCGGCGTTGCCTGAAGCCAGCATGAGGGCGACCGCCTCGCGGTAGCGCGTGTCGCTCTCGGCGAACAGCGCAACATTGTGCGGCGCCGGCTCGAGGTCGGCGATTGCCGCGCCGAATGCCGCGTCGTCCCCGAGCAGCATACACAGCTCCAGCTCCCGGTCCCGCTCCGCCTCCGCGACCGTTTGCAGCCGGTCGAGAAAGTAGCGGCGGTCGGCGGAATCGACGCCCGAGACCGAGAGGTACACCACCACGCCCACCAGGTGATCGTAGCTGCGCAGCGCGATCAGCAGCTCGCTGCAGTCGCGGGACAGAGATGTCCAGAAGGCGAACTCCGGCGACATGCCGCGCAGCAGGGCGGTCAGGCGCGGCCGCCGGTCGGGCTCGCCGCCGCGCTGCAAGCAGGAATTCATGATCCGGAACAGCACCCCCGAGATTTCGCCGTCGTCGACGCCGCCGAGCCGGCCGCCCGCGCGTTGCGCCAACCGCTCCACCGCGGCGATCGGCCAGTCCGCGTCGGGGTATTCGTCCAGGTAGTCGTGCGCCGCGTCCGGCGCCCCCTGTCGCAGGCAAAGTTCGACCGCGTCGGCGTGGCGCCGCAGGCCGGCGTAGGCGGCGAGCACCTCGGCCCTGAACGCGTCCGCTTCCAGGGGCAGTTTGCGCAGCGCCAGGTAGTGCGCCAGTGCGGGCCGGTGCTCGCCGGCGCGCGACAGGCGCCCCGCTGCGCGCGCGAGCTCGCCGACCCGCGCCACGAGTTGCTTGTCCTGCACAATCCGCCCGCCGGGCGCCGGGTTGCCGAGCACGTAGCCGTACAGATGCTCGACCGCGGCATTGAGGGCGCTCTCGGCAGGCGCACGCAGCGCTACCCGCGCCGCATCCTTGAGCCGGCCGCTCGCTGCCAGACAGCGCGCCGCCGGTTCATGCTCGCCGTCGGCGCCGTACAGCTCCGCCGCGCGTGCCGGATGGCCGTGGCGCTCGTATATGGGCGCCGCGCGCAGGTGGTGTCCGAGGGCGTCCATGCGCACCGCCGCACGCATGCCGGGCCGCTTGGGCGTGATGGTTGCCAGCCGCCGTTCCAGGTCGGCGCGCGCCTCCGGCGAGCTGCCGGCGTAGCGGCGGAAGTGCTCGGCCGCCTTCTGCCAGTTGCGCTGTTCCTCGTATACCAGCGCCGCTTCGTGCGCGCCGCCGGTGTGCATCGATCCCAGGCAGCGCAGCAGGGCGGCGCTGTCTCCCAGCCGCCGGTACAGCGCGGCCGCGCGCTTGTAGTCGCGCGCGCTCTCGAATTCCTGCGCCGCGGGCTCCAGCATGCCGGCGCGGCGAAACTCGACCGCCGCTCCGGCATGGTCGCCGGCCAGCTTCAGGTAGCGCGCCGCCTCGCCGCTCGCCTTCCGCTCCCGGTAGAACGCCGCAAGCTGCCGGTACTGGCGACCGCGGTCCCACGTGCGCAGCATCGCCGCCTCGTCGCCCAGTTGCCGCCAGCGCTTCGCGGCCGCCTTGAAGTTGCCAGCCGCCTCGTAGTGGCGCGCCTCGCACGAAACGGCACGCTCCTCATCGCCGGCGCGCCGCCACTGCCGGGCGGCCTCCGGGAACTCCCCGGCCCGCTCCAGGTTCGCCGCCGCCTGTTCGGGGCGGCCATGGCGGGCGAACAGGGCGGCGGCGGTGCGGTGATCGCCCTCCTGTTCGAGGCGGTGGGCGCGCGCCACCTCCTCCTTGGCCGACGCCTGGGCATTGCGGTAGCACTCTTCGGCGGCCGCGTAGTGTTCCCGCTCGGCGAAGTAGTCACCCTGCGCCTCCCATTCGGCCGGCGTCGATACCCGCTGCCAGGTGGCAGCCAGGGCGTCCGCGTCCGGCGACCGGTAGACGTGCGTGGCGAGCGCCGCCATGCCCCAGATCGGACTGACCGTCTCGCCGTCCCAGATCACCAGGGTGTTGCGCGCCCGCGACACCGCCACGTACAGCAGGCTCAACTCGTGGCGGATATGCGGGGCGTCGGCGGCGCCGCGCACCTGTCCGGCGGCAATGCGCCGCCACAGGCCAGGCGCCCCCTCCGCGCCCGCGAAACGCCACAGGAGCACCGCGTCGAACTCCAGGCCCTTGGCGTCGGCGATGGTGAATACCAGCTCCGACTGCAGCGCCGCGCGCAGCCGGTCGCGCTCCGTCGCCGTGCGCACCAGCACCACCTGGCCCGCGCCGCCGCGGCGCACCGCGTCCAGCACCGCGGGCTCGGCAAGCCCCTCGGCCAGCAGCGGCGGCCGCCCCCGGAACATCCAGCGCTCGGTAATCTCGCCGGCCGCGGCGCCGACCAGCGCCCGCTTCAGCACCAGCAGCTCGTTGGCCAGGCCGACGATGTTCCCTACGCTGCGAAAGTTGATGCTGAGGTTGACCACCTCCGGCACCGCCAGGCCGCGCTCGTAGTAGCGGGCGCGCACCTCCTCCCAGCGGAACCCGCTCGGATTGATGATCTGCTTGGGGTCACCGGTGAGCACGGTGCGGCGCGGATCCTCGGCGAGGCGGAACAGCAGCGCCAACTGCAGGTCGGTGAAGTCCTGCACCTCGTCGCACACCACCAGGTCGAATCGGAACTGGTCATCGTGCCGCTCCAGGTAGGTCAGCGCCGCCCGGGTCAAGTCGATCTCGTCGTGCAGCCCCGCCGCTTCCAACTGCTGCTGGTAGTACGCCGCCAAGGCATGGATCTCCTGCCGCTCGAACGGAAAGTTGGGCGCGCGCTTGGCCCCGAGCCCCTCGTACTCGCGCAGCGTCAGCAGCGGCTGACCCAGGCGTGCGGCCTGCTTGTCGATCAGGCGCAGCGCGGCGTCGAGCAGGAACTGTTGTTCGTCCAGCCGGGACAGGTCTCCGCCGCGCAGGCAGGCCGCGAACTCGCGCAGCGTCGCGAACGAGGTCCTGCGTGCGCGCATCGCGTCGAGCCGGGATCCCGCCTCCAGGTTGGCCAGCCGCACCACGTACTCCGCCAACTCCGCCCGTTCCCGGCCGGTGGCCGCGGCGGCGCCGGCGCGGGCCGCCAGTTCCCTGAACCGGCGCCCGCTCACCTGCGGTTTCGCGCCCTTCACGATCGCCCGGATCTCTTCCCACACCAGCTCGGCGTCGTAGCGCGCGGCCGCCGGGTGGTTCTGAAAGATGGCGCGAAACTCGGCCAGTCCCGCGGGCCGCCGGTGCGGTACGCGCCGTCCGGCGCGGCTCAGAATCTCCTCCAGCAGTTCGCCGTAGGTGGAGAAGCGCACCGCCTCAGGGGCCTTCTCCAGGTCGGTGGCGGCCACCAGGCCGCGATACATCCGCTCCGAGAACCGCTTCAGTTGGGCGCTGTGGGTCAGGAACAGCGCCCGCTCCGGCCCGGACGGCGGCCCGCCCAAGGTCGCGGACGTCGCGGACTCTTGCCGGCCGCCGGCGGCCGCGTCGAGCCGCCGCACGCGGTGGCGCAACAGGAAGTACACGGCGATGGTGGTCTTGCCGCTGCCGGCCGTGCCGGACAGCAGCAGCGGCGGCTCGCTGCCGAGCAAGCGCGCCTGCTCACGCGTCAGGTAGAGGTACAGCTCGAGGTGGTCGCTCCGATGCGCCTGCTGCAGGCGCTGCCACTCCTCGTCGTCCACCACCAGCCAGCGCTGCGGTCCGGTGTCGGTGCCGACGGCGGACCACTCGGCGGCGGGCGGCGCGGTCTCGTCCCCGCCCGCGCCGGCGGCGTGTTCGGCGGAGGGTTGCGACTGCACCAGCGAGAAGTAGCCACCGTCCAGGGTGTCCGCGTCCAACTCCGGCAGACTCTCGACGGCGAGCGGTTCGAAGTCGAGAAACGGCGCGTTCACCGGCACGATCCGGCGCTCGGCGGCGGTGACGTCGTCGTGTTGCACCACGCCCCACACGTAGATCGGCGTTGTACCGCCCGTGCCGCTGCCGAGCGTGAACAGGATCCGGTCGCCGCGCGTCAGCCGCGCCTCGAACACCGCGCGCGCCGCCCCCTTGAGCTTCTTGACGCGCACGCCGGTGTCCCACAGGCCGTGCTGCAGGAACTCCAGCTTCTCGCGCAGGCGTTGCCGGGCGCGGCTGCCCAGGGACAGGAGGTAGGCGCGCACCGTGTCGTGCAGGAGGAGAGTATAGGTGCGTTGCATGCCGATTGCCCCTGCAATCGAGAGCCCGGCCGACGGCGGTGCGCCGGCCCAGGCGCACTTGATGCGGAACCCGCGCCTCCGCGGCCGTGGCAGACGCGATGCCGGCCTGGCGGTCCCGAAGACCGCGCCGCGGCGGCACGGCCTCGGGCCGCTATGCGAGCTGTTGTTTCAGCGCCGCCAGCGCGGCGTCGTAGTCAGGTTCGTCGACCACCTCGGGAACGATCTGCTCGTACACGACGGTGCCGTCCGCATCGAGCACGTACACCGCGCGCGTGAGCAGCTTGAGTTCCTCGATCAGGGTCCCCCAGTCGGCACCGAACGCACGTTCCTGGTAGTCGCTCGCCACCCGGATGTTGGCGATCTCCTCGCTGCCGCAGAAGCGCGCCTGCGCGAACGGCAGATCGCAACTGACCGTGACCGCGTTGATCTTTTCCCCCAGGTCCGCCAGTTCCGCGTTGAAGCGGCTCGTCTGCGCCGCGCACACCGGCGTGTCCAGCGACGGCACCACGCTGATCAAGCTCGGCTTGCCGTTCAGATCGGCGAGCGTGAGCTCCTGCATGCCGTCGTCGAAATAGTGCAGCTTGAAGTCGGGCGCCGCTTGTCCGACGGCCAGCCGATCGCCGGCCAGCGTCATCGGATTGCCCCTGAATGTAATCTCTCCACTCCGTGCCATGTGTATGCTCCTTCGAAGTACTTGCGGCCCGCAGTATACAGAAAAAACACTGGTCGGCGTGCACGACCTCACCCGCGCATCGCGCGGCCTGAGGACATGCGGTCCCGAATTGACTGGCGCGCCGCGCGGCAGCAAATTGGTGTCATGGCGACCGCCATGGAGCGCGCTGCGGCTGCGGTCGATCCGAAGACCCGCGCCGCTGCATCCGACCAGCCTCACGTTCAGTTCCAGAACATCGCCAAGAGCTACGACGGGCGCACCATGGTGGTGCGCGACCTGAACCTGGACATCCGCGCAGGCGAGTTCTTGACCCTGCTCGGACCATCGGGCTCCGGCAAGACGACCTGCCTGATGATGCTCGCGGGGTTCGAGGCGCCTTCTTCCGGCGCCATCCGCATCGACGGGCGCTCGGTGCACGATCTGCCCGCGCGGCAGCGCAACATCGGCGTCGTATTCCAGAACTACGCGCTGTTTCCCCACCTCAGCGTCGGCGCGAACCTGTCCTTTCCGCTCGAGGTGCGGCGCATCGACGCGCACGAGCGCCGGCAGCGGGTGCGGCGCGCGCTCAGCCTGGTGCGGCTGGAAGGGTACGAGGAGCGGCGTCCCGGGCAGTTGTCGGGCGGCCAGCAGCAGCGGGTGGCCATCGCCCGCGCACTGGTGTTCGAACCGAGCCTCGTGCTGATGGACGAACCGCTCGGCGCGCTCGACCGCAACCTGCGCGAAGAGATGCAGTACGAGATCCGCCGCATTCACCGCCGGCTCGGCGTCACCATCGTGTACGTCACCCACGACCAGCAGGAAGCGATGGTCATGTCGGACCGCATCGCCGTGTTCCGTGACGGGCGCATCGAGCAGGTGGCGCCGCCGGAGATCCTCTACGAAGAGCCGGAGCGGCCGTTCGTGGCGCGCTTCATCGGCGGCAACAACCTGGTGGACGGCAGCGTGGCCGCGGTCGACGGCGACTACTGCCGGGTGGACGTGAACGGCAGGACCGTGGTGGCGTACCGGGTGGCCGACTGTGCGCCCGGTGACCGGGTGACCGTCGCCATCCGCCCGGAGCGGATCGGCATTGCCCGGCGCAACGGCGCCTACCGCAATCAGTTTCCGGCGCGCGTGGAGATGATCACGTTCCTCGGCGACCACCTGGTGGTGCACGCGATCGTCGACCAGCGTACCGAGTACCTCATGCGAATCCCCAACATCGTAGGCCACGGCGCGATGCTGGAAGGGGACGAGATAGCGATCGGATGGGCGGCCGCGGACTGCCGCGCACTGGCGGACTCCCGCGAGCCGGAGGAGGATGAACGATGACGAGGACGAGGACCGTTGCCGCGTGTTTCGCACTGGCCGGCCTGTTGGCTGGCGCCTGGGCGACGGCGCAGGAACGGATGACCATGGTGTCGTGGGGCGGCGCCTACGGCCGCGCCACCGACCGTGCGCTGCTTGAGCCGTTCGGCGCCGACGCCGGCGTCAGAATCAGCATGGAAGACTTCAACGGCGGCCTGGCCGAGATCCGCGCGCAGGTGGAAACCGGCAACGTGCACTGGGACGTGGTCGACCTGGAATCGGCGGACGCCATCCGCGGCTGTGACGAGGGCCTGCTCGAAGAGCTCGATCCCGCCGACCTGTTCCCGGACCAGGACGCGGCCGCGGCGGCCGGGGACTTCCTGCCCGGCACGCTGTCGGACTGCGGCGTCGGGTTGATCTTCTACTCCACCGTGTATGCCTACCACCGCGACCACTTCCCGGGTGAACGGCCTGCCACGATGGCCGACTTCTTCGACGTGGAACGGTTCCCCGGACGACGCGGGATGCGCCGCTCGCCATACGGCAACCTGGAGTTCGCGCTGGTGGCCGACGGGGTGCCGGTCGACCGGGTGTACGAGGTGCTGGACTCACCCGGCGGCATCGATCGAGCGTTCGCGATGCTCGACAAGATCAAGGAACACGTGGTCTGGTGGGAGGCGGGAGCACAGCCGCCGCAGATGCTGGCCGACGGCGAAGTGGTGATGACCACCGCCTACAATGGGCGCCTGTTCAACGCGCAGGTGGTGGAGAATCAACCGTTCGAGATCGTCTGGGACGGCCAGGTTCTCGATCACGCGCAACTCACCATCGTGGCGGGAACCCCCAACCTGGATACGGCGCTCCAGTTTCTGGCGTTCGCCGCCCGCCCCGAGTCGATGGCCGCGATGAGCCGCTACATCTCCTACAGCCCGGTACGCGGTTCGGCGATGGCGCTGGTCACCACGCACGCGGACACCGGCGTCGACATGGCCGCGCACATGCCGGCCACCCCGGAGCGGTTGGAGCGGTCGGTGTTCAACGACTGGGCCTGGTGGGCCGACTTCGGCGAACAGGTGAACGAGCGCTTCGGGGCGTGGCTGGCACGTTGATCGCGGCGCGGCGCGACGGCGGACGCTGGCGCGCCGCGGCCCTGGTGGTGCCGCTGGCGGCATTCGTCGGCGTGGCCTTCGTGACGCCGCTGGCGACGATGCTGGTGCGCAGCGTGCATGACCCGACCGTCGCCGACGCGCTGCCGGAGACTCTCTTCCTGCTGCGCGCCTGGGACGGCAGCGCGCCGCCGGGCGAGGAGGTGTTCGCGGCCGCCGCGCGCGAGTTGGTGCAGGCGCGCGAGCAACGCACCATCGGCCAGATCGCAACCCGCGTAAACCGCGTCGAATCGGGACTGCGCAGCGTCATTACGCGCAGCACGCGGCGGCTGCAGGACGCCGAGCCCGAGTCCTGGCGCACGGCGATGGTGGAGGCCAATCCGGCCTGGGGAGAGGCGCGCACGTGGCTGGCGGTGCAGCGCGCCGGGCAGCGCTGGACGTTGCGCCACTATCTGAACGCGCTCGACCGCGACCGCGGCGCGGACGGCCGCATCGTGCGCCAGCCCGAGGAGCAGCGCGTCTACCTGCAGTTGTTCGCACGCACCTTCCTGGTCAGCCTCACGGTCACCGCACTGTGCCTGCTGCTCGGCTATCCGCTCGCCTTCCTCATCGCCCATGCACCGCCGCGCCGCGCCGCCCTGCTGCTGGTCGGGGTGCTGCTGCCGTTCTGGACCTCGCTGCTGGTCCGCACCACGTCGTGGATCGTGCTGCTGCAGACGCAGGGTGTCATCAACGACCTGCTGGTGGCGACGGGCGCGATCGGCGACGACCGGCGGCTCGCCATGGTGTACAACATGACCGGCACGCTGATCGCAATGACCCACGTGCTGCTGCCGTTCATGGTGCTGCCGTTGTACTCGGTGATGCGCTCCATCCATCCGCAGTACCTGCGCGCGGCCTCATCGCTGGGTGCGGGACCGGTGCAGGGGTTCGTGCGCGTGTACTGGCCGCTGTCGCTGCCCGGCGTGGGCGCGGGCACCCTGCTGGTGTTCATCGTCGCGCTCGGTTACTACATCACCCCGGCCCTGGTCGGCGGGCGCACCGGACAGCTCATCTCCAACCTGATCGCGTACCACATGCAGGAATCGCTCAACTGGGGGCTGGCGGCGGCGCTCGGCGGCATTCTGCTGCTGTGCGTGCTGGCATTCTACGTGGCGTACGACCGCGTGGTGGGCATCGCCCGCCTGCGCCTGGGCTGACCCGTGCCGCACCCTGCCGTCGGCGCACGTGCCGCACGCCTGGCGTTCACGACGTTCTGCGGGCTGGTACTGCTGTTCCTGCTCGCGCCGCTGCTGGTGGTGGTGCCGTTGAGCTTCAACGCCGAACCCTACTTCACCTTCACCGAAGGCATGCTGCGGCTCGATCCCGATGCCTGGTCGCTGCGCTGGTACCGGAACGTCGCGCAAGACCGGGAGTGGCACCGGGCGCTCGCCAACAGCCTGGTCATCGGCATCGCCGCCACCACCCTGGCCACCACGCTCGGCACCCTGGCGGCGCTCGGCCTGTCCAACCCGGCCATGCCGGGCCGGGCAGCCATTACCGCGTTGCTGATTTCGCCGATGATCACGCCGCTGATCATCTCCGCGGTGGGCATGTTCTTCTTCTACTCCACGGTCGGCCTGGCGCAGACCCACCTCGGGCTGATCCTGGCGCATGCCACCTTGGGCGCGCCGTTCGTGGTAATCACCGTCACCGCGTCCCTGGCCGGCTTCGACCGCAACCTGGTGCGCGCCGCGGCCAGCCTGGGCGCCGGGCCGCTGACCGCGTTCCGCCGCGTCCAGTTGCCGCTGATCGCGCCGGGTGTGGTGTCGGGCGCGCTGTTCGCGTTCGCCACGTCGTTCGACGAGGTGGTGACCGTGCTGTTCATCGGCGGCCTGGAGCAGCGCACCGTGCCGCGCCAGATGTGGTCGGGTATCCGCGAGGAGATCAGCCCGGCGATCCTGGCGGTGGCCACGTTCCTGTTCGCGCTCGCGCTGTTGTTCATGGCCGCCGTGGAGTGGCTGCGCGCGCGCGGCGCCCGCCGGGACAGCGCGACGCCAGTTCGATACAGTGACGGCGTGAGGGAAAACCGATGAATACACGATTGACCGACGAGCAGATCAGTTCGTACCGCGACAACGGATTCCTGGTCGTGCGCCGGTTCCTGGACGATACCGAGCTGGCCGAGTTGCGCGCCGGCGTCGAGCAGGCGGTATCGCAGATGGGAAGGAACAAGCTGAGCGACGGCAGCGGCGACCGGTGGATCGAGGGAGACACCTTCTACGACCGCGTGTTCGTGCAGCGTCTCAACCTGTGGAAGATCAATGCCGCGGTCAAGAAATACATGCTGGCGGCGGAGCTTGGCGAGATGCTGTGCTCCCTCGAGGGCATCGACGGCATTCGGATCTGGCACGACCAGACGCTGCAGAAGCAGCCGTGGGCCAACCCTACCGCCTGGCATTCCGACAACCCCAAGTGGTCCTACCACTCACCGCATGCGCTCTCCATCTGGATCGCGCTCGACCCGGCGACGCTGCAGAACGGCTGCATGTACTACCTGCCCGGCAGCCACAAGACGAACGACTTCAGCAATACCGGCATCGGCGTGGAGATGTCCGAGTACTTCGACAAGTTCCCGCAGTTCAGCGGCGTGATGCCGGTGGCCGGCGAGATGGAGCCGGGCGACGCCGGCTTCCACAACGGACTGCTCGCGCACGGGGCCGGTCCCAACATGACGCCCACCTGGCGGCGCGCGATGACCGCCGGCTACATGCCGGACGGCTCGGTGTTCAACGGTATCCAGAACATCCTGTCCGACGCCCAGGTGGCGGTGCTCGAAGTCGGCGACCCGCTCGACGACGAACGGCAGAACCCGTTGCTGTGGCGACGTAGCGCCTGAGACCCGCCCCGGCGACATGACCGACCAAGGGCCGCCCGGCGCCGATCGGGCGGCACCGTCGCTGCCGCACCACTCCGGCCCCTACTACGGCTGGTACGTGGCGGGCGCCCTGTTCTTCGCCATGTTCCTGAGCATCGGCATGCGGCAGGGATTCGGCATCTTCGTCGAGACCTGGCAGTCCGAGTTCGGGGTCGGCGTGGCCGCCATCTCGCTGGCGGCGTCGGTGGGCTGGTTCGTCAACGGTTCGAGCCAGGTGCTGATGGGCTGGCTGATCGACCGCATCGGCGGGCGCATCGTCATCACGGTGGCGGCGCTGCTGCTCGGCGCCTCCGTGCTGCTGATGGCGGCCGCGAACAGCGTGCTCCACCTCATCGTCATATATGGCGCGGTGATGTCGCTGGCGGCGGCGGGCCTGGCCGGCGGGCCGCCGGGCGCGGTCCTGGTGCGCTGGTTCCGGCGCAAGCGGGGCGCGGCGATGAGCCTACTCACCTCCGGAGGCTCGATCGGCGGCCTGGTGCTGGTCCCGTTCATCACCTACCTGTTCCTGTGGACCAACTGGCGCAGCGCCTGGCTGATCGGCGGCGGCATCGTCCTGGTGCTGGGCGTGCCGCTGTTGTACCTGGTGCTGCGCGACGACCCCGCGGATCTCGGCCTGCAGCCGGACGGCGACCGCCCGGCGGCGGGCGGCGCGCACCGGCCGGTGCCGATGGGACCGCTGCAGGCCGATCGCTGGAGCGACGCGTTCCGCTCCGCGCCGATGTGGCAGCTCTCCATCGCCTACTGGGTGTGCGGCGTGACCACCGCCTCCATCTCCGTGCACTACGTGCGCTGGGCCGGCGCGGAGGGCATCACCCCGGCCACCGCCGCTCTCGCGTTCGGCCTGCTGAGCGGCATCAACGCGGTCGGCGTGCTGCTGATCGGGCCGCTCTCCGACCGCGTGCCGCGCAGGATCCTGCTCGGCGCCGTGTACCTGATCCGCGGCGTGGCCTTCCTGCTGCTGGTGGTGCTGCCCGGGTCAGCGGCATTGTGGGGCTTCGCCATCGTGGGCGGCGCCTCGTGGCTGGCCACCGTGCCGCTCACCACCTCGCTGGCCGCCGACGTGTACGGCGTGCGCCACCTCGGCACGCTGGCCGGGCTGATCAACTTCGCGCACCAGGCGGGCGGCGCGCTGGCGGTGTACCTGTTCGGCCTGGTGTTCGACGCGCAGGGCAGCTACGACTACGCGTTCCTCGCCTGCGTGGCGACCCTGGCCGGCGCCGGCCTGGTAAGCCTCAGCATCCGCGAGCGGCGCTACTCCAGCCGCTACGTCGCGGCGGCGCAACCCGCGTAGGTAGACGCGATGCCGCCGGTCGTGACGATTCTGCCGGTGCTGCCGGTGCTGCTGCACCACTCGGAGCCGGCCGACCCGACGCTGCTGGCATGGATCCGGGATCGCATCGACGCCATCCTCGGCCTCGGTCCGGCCGCCATCGTGCTGATTCTGGGTGCCCTGATCGTGGCATTCCCCGTCGCCCTCGGCGTCCGGGTCATGCTACAGCGCCGCCGGCGATGACCCCGGCACTGCCGCGGGCGAGACCGCGCGCCCGCGCAACGGCGCCCGGCTCTCGCTCGCGTCCATCCGGCGTCCCTGCTACGGTAGCCACGGCATATGAGAGACCCACACCCTTTCGCAGGCAATCCACTTGACCGGGGCGAACGGGAACGGCGCGACGAGGCATGGATCGCAGCCGCCGCGCGCGCCGCCGGCAGCCGGTTCCTGCCGTTCTGCAACCTCGAAGTCCTGCTGAACGAACTCCCGCAGCCGGGACTGGGCTGGCTGGACGGCGAGCGGGTGCGGGCGGCGGCGCCGGACGCGGAGCCGATGTTCCTCGGGCTGGCGGACGGCGTGGCGCACTTCGCCGCCGACCTGTCCGACAGCGCCGACGCCGCCGCCCGCCTCGCCGGCCGGCAGGGGTGGCGCTTCGAGGACTGCCGCAGCGCCGGCGGCGTGCTGACCGGCGCGGACACCGGCATCCTGGCGCAGGCCCGCTCCAACCTGGACTGGCACCGCCGCCACCGCTTCTGCTCCGCCTGCGGGCAGCCCACGGGCGCGCAGCGGGGCGGCCAGGTGCGCCGCTGCACCGCCTGCGGCGCGCAGCACTTCCCGCGCACCGATCCGGTGGTGATCACCGTGGTCGCCGATCCCGCCACCGACCGCTGCCTGCTCGGCCAATCGCGCGGGCGCCTGTCACGCATGCGCATGTACTCGGCGCTGGCCGGGTTTGTGGACCAGGGCGAGGCGATCGAGGAGGCGGTCGCGCGCGAAGTGATGGAAGAGGCCGGCATCCGGGTCAAGAACGTGCGCTACCACTCGTCGCAGCCGTGGCCGTTCCCCAGCTCGCTCATGATCGGCTGCCTGGCGGACGCCGCCAGCACCGTCATCCGCTTCGACGACGAGGAAATGTCCGACGTGCACTGGTTCGAACGCCGGGAAGTGCTGCTCGCCCTGGCCGGCAACAGCGCAGTGCTGACCGTGCCCGGCCCCATCGCCATCGCCCACCACCTGATCAAGGCCTGGGCCACCCGGGAGCGGTTCTGAGCCGGTGTCAGCCCGTGTCGGTGTCAGCCCCTGCTCAACGGTGCGCCGCGCGGTCGTCGGCGTAGCCGCGGAAGCCGGCCACCATCAGGCCGAGCTGATTCTCCTTCTTCGCTTCGTCCACCTCGGCCGCGCGTGCCTTGCGATCCTCGACGGTGGAGGCCCTGATCACCGCGTAGTCGTCCGCGCGCCGGTAGCGGTGGATGAACACCGGGCGCGGCACCTGCGAGTAGTTCGGCGGCGAGCCGTGGATCATCTTGACGTGGAAGAATATCGCGTCGCCGGTGTCGCCCTCGATCGGCACCGCCCGGTCGAACGTCCACTGCCCCGGATCGAGCCCGAGGTGGCTCTCGGTATCGACGTGCTCCAGGATCTCCAGGCGGTGCGACCCGGGCACCACGTGCAGCGCGCCGCGCTCGACCGTGGTGGGGATGGCGTAGCACAGCACCCCCACCGGACCGTCGTACCTGTGCTCGAAGTAGGACGCGTCCTGGTGCAGCAGCTTCGGGTGACCGCCCGCCGGTTCCTTGCACAGCGTCTGGCCGTTGCCGAAGATCTCCACCTCGTCGCCCAGAATCGCCTGCACGATGCCGAGCAGATCGGGGTCGAACGCGGAACGCAGGAAGGTGCTGCTGGTGTTGTACTGGCAACTCGTCACCATCACCTGCCAGTCGCGCTCGAAACCGTCCGGGGCCGGGATCAGCAGGGTGCCGTCCGGCGTGCTCAACCCGACGTTGGTTTCCCGGTACCGTCCCGCCTCGTAGAGGCGAATTGCCTGCTCCATGGTGCGCACCACGTCGGCGCCGATCGCCTCGGCGTAGGCACGCATCAGGCCGCGCACCACCAGGCAGCCGTGTTCGGCGTAGATCGCCGCCGCGCGGCCCGGATCGAGATCGCCGGCGTGCATCTCGATATCGCCTGCCTGAACGGTGGTCGGTTCTGCGAACGCCACGATACCCTCCTTCCGCTGATCCGGAACCCACGCATCAGCGTGGCCACGCGCCGTGAACGTGTCAATCGGCCACCGCGGCGAAAAAGGCACCGGCGCGCGACGATTTCGCTTGACTTAATTAATCTTTATTAATTTTATTTGGCTTGATTAAGTCCATTAATGGAGGCTGATACCATGACGTATCGCTTGGGGCGGCTGCTGCTGACAGCGGCCGTGTTGATTGGGGTGGCTACTGCCGCGGCCGCGGAGGCCGCAGGCGAGAACGAGGTCAACGTGTACTCGCACCGCCACTACGACGTCGACCTGGAGCTCTACCGCCTGTTCGAGGAGGAGACCGGCATCGAGGTGAACTTGGTCGAAGGCGGCTCCGACGAGTTGATCGAACGGCTCCTGCGCGAGGGCGCCGAGTCGCCGGCCGACATCCTCATGACCGTGGACGCCGGCCGTCTGCACCGCGCCAGGGAGGCGGGAGTGCTGCAGCCGGTAACCTCTCCGGTTCTGCTGGCGCAAGTTCCCGAACACCTGCGCGATCCCGAAGGCTACTGGTATGCGCTCACCCGCAGGGCGCGCGTGGTGGTGTACCATCCCGACCGCGTGTCGCCGGACGAGCTGTCCAACTACGAGGATCTTACCGACCCCCGCTGGGCCGGCCGCATCCTGATCCGCTCCTCGTCGAACATCTACAACCAGTCGCTGCTCGCATCGATGATCGCCAACCACGGCGACGCCTACGCTCGCGAATGGGCGGCCGGCATCGTCGCCAACATGGCGCGCACGCCGAAGGGCAACGACCGCGGCCAGATGTCGGCGCTGGCCGCCGGCGAGGGCGACGTCGCTATCGTCAACACCTACTACGTGGGGCGCATGCTGAATTCGTCCGATACCGAGGAACGCGCGGTGGGCGAGCAGGTGCGGGTGTTCTTCCCCAACCAGGATGGCCGCGGCGCGCACGTCAACATCAGCGGCGCCGGCATCACCGCCAGCGCCGGCAACCTGGACGGTGCGTTGCGGCTGCTGGAGTTCCTCACCGGCGAAACCGCCCAGCGCGTATGGGCGCACGCCAATTACGAGTATCCGGTGAACCGCAACGTGCCGCCGGCACCGCTGCTGGCGTCGTGGGGCGAGCTCAAGGGAGACACCCTCGGCCTGCATCGGCTCGGCGAGAACAACGCCGCCGCGGTACGGATTTTCGACCAGGTGGGCTGGCGCTAGGCGGTCGCCAGGAACGGAACCTACTGGCAGCCGGGGTTCGCCCCGCGGGCTGCCACAAGCCGCGGGCGGGTAGCGCGTGCTACGCGCCCGCGGCTACCGCCTCGCTCGCACGCGCCGGTGCGCCAGCCGGGAATCCGGCCCGGGCGTAGGGATGGGGGCCGCCGATACAGTACGTGCACAGGTTGTCCGGGGAGATGCCGAGCCGCCGGTACACCTTGAGCATCCCCTCGCTGGTAAGGAACACGATGCGCGTGCCGGCGTCTTCGCTCATCTCCTCCACGCTGCGGTCGCGGGCAAAGAACTGGTCGCCCGGCGGCATGTCCACGCCGAACAGGCAGCCGCGCGGCACGCCGTCGTCGCCGACGATGCCGATCGGCGGCGTATACAGCGCATGCACCACCTCGTCCAGCCCCAGTTCCTTCAACAACACGTGCTCGCGGCGAATGTTGTTGCCGCGCACGATGGAATCTTCCACCACCAGCAGGGAGCGGCCGCGGACGCCGCCCACCACCCCCGGAATCAGGTAGATGTTGCTGAATATCGATTGCGACCGTTCGTCCGCACTCGGTCCCTGGAAGGCGCGTTCGCCGCGCAGCTTGTAGAACAGCGGCTGAAACGGCGTGTCCGACGCCCGCGCCAGCCCGCGCGCGGCGTCTTCCGGCGCGCGCGGGAAGTAGCTCACGAAGTCGACGCTATCCATGGCCAGCTCCTCGGCGAGCATCTCGCCGAGCGCGCGGCGCAGCTTCTTCACGTACAGCCCCTCGACGATCGAGTCGCGGTCGGCGAAGTAATTCCACTCGAAGAAGCAGTGCGCGAGCCGCGGCTTCACCACCTGCCGCTTGCGGTAGCCGCCGGAGGCGTCGAAGTAGTAGACCGCACCGGGGTCAAGATCCTCAAGGTAGTCGCCGCCGTTCTTGCGCAGCGCGATATCCTCCGACACCGCGACGTGTTTGCCGTCCTTGATGCCGAGTACGCCGGGGCGGATGCCGGTGCGGTCGCGCAGCACCAGCACCTCGTCGCAGCGCCGGTCGGCAATGGCCATGGTGTAGGCGCCCGGTACCGCGCGCATCAGCTCGATCTCGCCCTGTTCCCAGTACAGGCGCAGCAGACGCGCGGTGTCACAACTGTCGGCCCCGTGCCCGCCGCGACCGGTCCCGTTCAGGAACCGCTCCTCGACGTGGCCATTGTGAACCGCCACCGCGTCGCAGTCGGTGTAGATGACGTGACTGCCGTTGTCCGCCATCGTGCCGCCGATCACGTGCGGGTGGGCGTCCTCCAGCAACCGCCGCTTGCTGCCCTTGGTGGCGTAGCGCACGTGCGCGAGGAAGGTGTGGTAGCCGGAACTGGGCATGATCTTGTGCAGATCGACCAAGTCCACGGTCTCCACCGTGCCGATCCACTTGAGGGCATCGATGCGGTCGTGGCCGATTCCGGCGATCCCCACCGCGTCGCGCCCGCGGTGTTGCAGCGTTCGGATGAACGAGTAGGCGTCGTGCAGCGTGTGCGTGACGCACAGCCCGCAGTGGTGGCTGATGTGCTCTCCCATAAGCTCCGGCGACAGGTCAGAGTAGTAGATTTTCGATCAGTTGCGATAGTGCGCATGGGCGGGCATGGGTGCGGGCATGGCGCATGGCGGCGCTGCTCGCCTTGACCGTGGCCCGAGCGGCGCGCTACGCTTTGCGCGAGTGCTCTTCCTCCTCGGCGAGGTGCTGCAACCCCTCTACGGCCCATTTCGCCTGTTCACGTCGCACATCTTTCTCGCTGGCGCGGCAATCGTCCTGTCCGGCCTGGTGACCTGGCGGCTGCTGCCCGTGGTGGCGTCGCGCCTGCCCCGCGACCGCGGTCGGGAATTCGCCGTGGACACCGAGGCGGCGCGCGGCAAGCCGACCAGCGCCGGGGCCGTATTCGTGGTCGTCTACCTCGTGGTGGCGCTGGTCACCGTGCCGTGGGACGTCCACCACCTGGTGGTGCTGGCCATGGTGCTGCTGGCGATGGCCGCCGGATCGCTCGATGACCGCACCGACCTGTCGGAGTACTGGCTCGGCGCCATCGACTTCGCGGTGGCGCTGCTCACCGCCATCGTGCTGTGCGGCGCCGGCGCCACCGAGGTGTGGCTGCCGTTCGTCACGGCGCCGGTCATGCTGTCGCCCTGGATTTGCGTGCCGGGGGCCACGGTGCTGCTGTGGGTCGCCATCAACGCGACCAACTGCACCGACGGCGTCGACGGGTTGTCCGGCAGCCTGGCCGTGATCGCGCTGATCACCCTGGGAGGACTGCTCTATTTCGTGGTCGGGCACGACGATGTCGCAGCCTACCTGCTGCTGCCCCACTACGCCGACGGCGCCACCTGGGCGATCAGCGCGTTCGCCATGCTCGGCTGCCTGCTCGGCTACCTGTGGTACAACGCACATCCGAGCGAGTTGCTGATGGGGGATGCCGGCTCGCGCGCCGTCGGGTTGCTGCTCGGTATCCTGGTGATCAAGAGCGGCAATCCGTTCATGCTGCTGATCGTGTCCGGCGTGCTGCTGGTGAACGGCGGCACCGGGCTGCTGAAGGTCGCCCTGCTGCGCTTTTTCAAGATCAGCATCCTGCATAACATACGCTTTCCGCTGCACGACCACCTGCGCCACCGCGCCGGGTGGTCCGCCAGCCAGGTGCTGGTACGCTTCACGCTGCTGCAGGCGATGATCACAATGGTGTTCATCGTCGCCCTGATCAAGATTCGCTAGCCGGACGCCGGTCCGAAGCGTACGAATCAGCGTAGCGTGCGCGCCTTGGAAGAGAGGAGTATAGTTGCTGATGCCATGCTGTCCGGTCTTTACCGCCAGGGCCGTCGCCGCGGCAGCGCCGTGGTTGCAGTGCTGCTCGCCGCGCTACCGTTGCTCGCACCGCTTCCCGCAGACGGACAGGCGCCGGCCAACCGTACGGACGCCGAGGGCAGCGCCACGATGCGGGCGCGCAGCGCCATGGTAGAGCGTCAACTGCGCGCCCGCGACATTGACGATCCGCGGGTGCTGGGGGTAATGGGCCGGGTGCGGCGCCACCTGTTCGTGCCGGAACGGATCCAGGGCAGCGCCTACCGCGACTCGGCGCTGCCGATCGACGACGGCCAGACCATCTCGCAGCCCTACATCGTCGCGCTCATGACGCAACAGCTCGCCCTGCAGGCGGACGATCGCGTGCTGGAGGTGGGCACCGGCTCCGGGTACCAGGCCGCCGTGCTGGCGGAACTGGCCGGCGAGGTGTTCACCATCGAGATCCGGCCGCTGCTGCACGCACAGTCGAAGGAGCGGTTGGCGGCGCTGGGCTACGACAACGTGCGCGCGTTCGAAGGCGACGGGTATTTCGGCATCGAGGAGCACGCGCCGTTCGATCACATCATGATCACCGCCGCCATCGACCACATCCCGGCCCCGCTGCTGGAGCAGCTCGCGGTCGGCGGCACGATGATCCTGCCGCTCGGCAACCCGTTCAGCTACCAGAACCTGGTGCTGGTCACCAAGACCGGCAGCGGCGGCAGCGGCGCCGACTACACGGTCGACCTGATCCTGGGGGTCCTGTTCGTCCCGATGACCGGCCACGCCCTGCAGCGCTGAGTGAGGCGGCGTCATGGCGCTGGCGCTGGTATTCGCGGTCTCGGCGGCGGCGCTGGCCCTGGAAGCGCTGCTCGCGCGCTACTTCGCCCTGACCCAGTGGCACCACCTGTCGTTCATGGTGATCAGCGTCGCCCTGCTGGGGTTCTCGGCCAGCGGCGCCTGGCTCAACCTGGCCGCCGGCGGGCGGCGCTGGCGGGACACCCGCCTGGCCTCGCCCGCCGGCGTGGTACGGACCATGCAGCGCACGGCCGCCGCCATGGCGGTCAGCTCGGTGGCCATGTTCGTGGTGTTACGCCTGCTGCCGCTCGACTTCTTCCGCATCCCGAACGAGCCGATGCAACTCCTGTTCCTGGCGGTGAGCTACCTCGCCTGCGCGGTGCCGTTCTTCTTCGCCGGCCTGGTCACGGCAATCGCCTTCGCCGGCGGGACGGAGCGCCCGGGAGCGGTATACGCCGCAGCGATGGGCGGCTCCGCGGCAGGAGTGCTGCTGCCGCTGGCGTTGCTGCCGCTGGCCGGTCTGCGCGCCGCGCTGGTCATTCCGGGGCTGGTGCTGCTGCCGCTGGCGTTGCTGCCCGGACCGGCCGTCGCGACCGGTGGCGGCGGCGCTCGGCGAACTCGCTGGCTGCTGCCCGCGCTGGCGCTGCCGGCGGCGGCGCTCGGCGCCGGTATCGTGCTCGGCCACCCGGCACTGGAGCCGCGGCCCGGACCCTACAAGTACCTGGCTCACGTGCTGCGCTTCCCCGACACCAGCCGGGTTGCCCGGCACGACACCATCCGCGGGCGCATCGACGAGGTGGCCGGTCCGACCATCCGGTTCGCGCCCGGCCTCAGCCTCGGGGCAGGCATCGTGGTGCCGGCACAGCGCGCGCTGGTGCGCGACGGAGACGCGGCGCTGTTCGTGGCAGAGGACACAATCCCAAGCGGGCTGGCGCACGGCGGGGGCGTGGGCGGGGGCGTGGACGCGGGCGCCTGGCTGCGCGCGATCCATCCCGCCGCGGCGCTTCACCTCGGCGCGGCGCCGCGGCCGGCGCTGGTGCTGCAGGAGGGCGGCGGGGTGCTGCTGGCAGCCGCGCTGCCGGCGAGCAGCCGGGTAGTGGTCGCGGAGCCGAGCCGCGTCATGGCTCGGCGCCTCCGGGATCTGCCGCTGCCGCCGAACGCCGCGATGCAGGTGGTGGAAGATGAGCCGCGCGCCCTGGTCCGCCGCTTGGTGCGCCGCGGGCAGCGCTTCGGGGTCGTCCTGGTCGAGGACTGGGGAGCGTCGCTGGCCGGCACCGCGAGCCATGCCCAGGAGCCGCTGCTGACGGTGCAGGCGTTCCGCGACTACCTGGCCCTGCTGGAGCCGGACGGCGTGCTGTCGGTGTCGCGGCGCCTGCTGCTGCCGCCCTCCAACGCGCCGCGGCTGGCGGCCGTCGCCGCGCAGGCGCTGCCCCCGGCGGCGCGCAGTTCGCCGCGCGATCACCTGGCCATGATCCGCAACTGGGACTCCTTCACCCTGCTAGTCAGCCCGCGGCCGTGGCCGCCGGCCCGGGTCGCGCGCCTGCGTTCGTTCGCCGCCCGGCACGGCTTCGACCTGGTCGCCGTGCCCGATCTTGACCCGGAGGAAACCAACCGGTTCAACCGGCTGGCAGAGCCGTTCCATGCGCTCGCCGTAGCTGAAGTGCTGGACACGATGCAGGCAGCTTCGCCAACCACGGGTGAGGCGCTGTCACCCCTTGGAGAGGGGGCCGCCGACCGCTCCGGCGGCATCGCGCCCGGAGGGCCGCTGCATTCGACGCGGGCACCGGCCGCGCTGGCTGCCGGGTTGATCGACCTGCGCCCGCCCACCGATGACCGGCCGTTCTTCAACCGCTTCGTGCGCTGGAGCCGGCTGGCCGACTTTCAGCGCGCCACCGGCGGCCGCCTGTACGGCCTGCTGCTGTCCGGCGACGTGGTCGCCCTGGCGGTGCTGGCGGAGGCACTGCTGCTCGCCCTGGTGCTGCTCGCCGTCCCCTGGCTGCGCGCCCCCCGGCGCCCCGCGTCGGTTCCGCCGGCGTCACTGGTCGGCTACTTCCTGGCCATCGGGCTGGGCTTCATTCTGATGGAGCTGATGTTGATCCAGCGCCTCACGGTAGCTCTCGGCGACCCGGTGGTCAGCTTCAAGGTGGTGCTCGGCGCCCTGCTGGTGTGGTCCGCTGCCGGCGGGCTGGCATCCGAGCGGATCGCGCGGCACCGCACTTGGCTGGCGGTGTCGGTGGCGGCCGCCGTGGTGCTGGCCTGCACCATCGCCGGGGTGCTTACCGTGCCGTGGCTGCTCGGGCTGACGCGCGCGGTGCGCGTGGCGGCGATCGTCGTGCTGCTGGCGCCGCTCGGCGCGGCGGTGGGGGTGGCGTTCCCGCTCGGGCTGCGCCTGCTGGCCCCGGACCCGGCGGCCCGCGCCCTCGCCTGGGCCGCCAACGGCTGCGCCTCGGTGGTCGGCGCGGTAGCGAGCACGCTGCTCGCCGTGGCGCACGGCATCGCCGCGCTCGGCCTGATCGCCGTCGCCGCCTACGCCTGCGCCACCCTCATCGCCGCCCAGGCCGGCAGGGCGATGAGGGCTCCGCACCAATAGACGCATGGCCGCAATTCGCGCATTCTGATGCGCGCTGGACGCCGACGAGGAGAACGCGCCGCGCCTGGCGCCCGTGAGTCCGCGATGGAACCCGCGACACACCACGAATGTCGTGGGTGCGCCACGGGCTTGCGATATGGTTACCGCGCTAGCGCGATGCGGCGGCCACGGGCGGGGCGGTACCCTGCTCGGGGCGCGGAGCATGCACACTGGCGGCATTCGCGGCGCGGTCGGACACCGCGTCCGCGGCTACCACGCGCCCGCACGGGCACACCGCCTGCTCGGCTCCGGGCTTGGCGCATGGGCAGCCGCTGTGCTCGGCTTCCGGTTCGTGCGTTTCGCTGGCCATGCAGCTACGCCAGATCCAGGGTGATCTCGAGCACCTCGGCGGCACGCGCGAGCAGCGCCGACAGGGTGGTGGCCAACTCCTGCGCCTCGGTCCCGAACAGGTCGGCCTCGGCCGCGGTGAACTGCCGCCCTGCGCGTTCCTGGTCGTACAGGTCGCCGACGTAACCGAGCAACTGCTCGAAGCCGGCGCGGATCTGCGCATCGAGGGAGGCGTCCTGCTCCGCCACCAAGCCGGTGACGTGCTGGTAGGCAACGTCCAGGCCGGTCAGGATGCCGTTGATGTCGAACAGGCGGCTCACGGCGACAAAGCTGGCTTCGCCTGACGCGGCGCCGGCCACGTAGCGCGACTCCTTCCACTGTCCGAAGTACTCGTTCATGGTCGGCACCATTACCACCAGCGCGGTGAACACGTCGCTCAGGGTGGGGTCCCAACCATCGACCGCCTGCCCCATCTCGATGGCCGCGTCGTCGATGGCGCCGGCGACCGCCAGGAACATCTTCACTTCCGGCAGCGAGTCACCGACCATGGCGACGGCACCGTCGCGGTCCAGGTCGACGCGCGCACCGCTCCAGTCGTCCATCGTCCCCCACAGCACCGGCTCGGTGAGGTGATGGAACAGGTTGCCCGGGCTCTCCATCACGTTGCCTTCCTCGATGGTGAGGGTCCAGTCCAGCGCCTCGGCGGGATCTTCCGCGCCGGACGGGCCGGCGTCGATCCACACGTCGTAGTAGGCCAGGGACGGCACGCCGGCGATGATGCCCTCACTCAACTCGTACGCGGTGCTGGCCGCCACCCAGGCATCCCTGCCGGCGTCTACCAGCAGGCGCAACTCCTCCGCCTGCGCGCTCCACGCGGCCTGGTAGTCGAAGCCGTGTGCCGTGAGCAACTCATTGTAGTCGCCGGCCACGGCGCGCAGCGTCGCGGTCGCGGCCTGCATGTCGCCGGCGTTCGACTGCGTGTACGCCTTGATCGGCAGCAGGTCGGCGGCGCTCTGCTCGGCGGCAGGCGACGCGCTCAACGACTGGCCGGCCAGCAGCACCAACAGCGCCGCGAGGAGCACTGCAACGCTCGCGGTCGGCGCGCTGTGCGGTCGGTCGATGCGCCCTTGCTGCGGGCGCTCGATGCGATTGTGCATGAACATTACGTTCACACCTCCTAAAGAAAGTAATGTTATTGAAGGACATTAATGATACTTAACTACATGAATGTCAGTGTCAACCCTTAATTTTGGTTGCAGCACTTGCAACACTCCGCCACGCCGTGTTCTTATCCCTTAGTCGAACTGATGTTGGTAAATCGATCGTTGCGCAGGGTTGCCGTCGCCCTTCTCGCAGGTATGGCCGGCGTCGGCATGGGCCACGCCGAGAGTGGCGGCACCGCCTCCTCCGGCGCCGAACGTCAGGATGCGGACGCCCCGTGGCGCCGCGCCGCGGAGGTGCGCAGCGAGTTGCTGGCAATGCTTGCGGCCGCCGCCCGTGACGATACCGCGGCTGCCGGACGTCACGTCCGCGGCGCGGCCGCGGCCTATGCCGGCATGAGCGGCGCCATCGCCGCGGTTTCGGCGGACGCAGACCGCACCATTGGCGGTGAGTTGACCGCGCTCGCCGAACTGGCCGCACCGGAGCCGGCACGCCGCGCGCTCGGCCGCGGGCGCGTAATCGGCGCCCTGGCGGCGGCGGGAAGGCACGGCGCAATCGACGCCGCCGGCAGCGGCGACGCCACCGGCGCCCTCGCGTGGCTGACGTTGCGCGAGTATCGCCGCGCCACCCGCGTCAGTCTGGTTCGTTCCGCCGCATCGGACGCGGTCCAGCGCATGGCCGGCGGGGAGCTGGCGGCGGAGGCGGCAAGCGCCATCGTCCGCGACGACCTGGACGACACCTACCATGCCCGTTTGCAGTACGCCGCGACCGGCGCCGTGGAAGCGGCCGAGCGCAGCCTCTCGGTACGGGCCGCGGAGAGTGCCGGCCTCATCTCCTCGTACTTGGCCATTCTGGGCGACGACTACTCCGCCAAGATGGGCGCCGCCGCCCGCGCCGAGTTGGACTCCGCGGTGCAGCGGCTCACCGCAGCGGCGTTGGCGGACGACTTCGGCGGTGTGCACGCGGCGGCGTCCGCAGTGCTCGATCTGTGGCGAGGCTACCAGGCCGTCGAGTTGCCCGCCGAAGAGTTGGCCCGGCGGGCGAACCTGGTGCAGCTGTTCCTGGACCTCACCGCCATCGAATATCGCGACGGAGTACGCGACGGCAAGATCACCATTGCCCCCGAGTACCAGGAGGCGGTGGTGTTCCTGGAGCAGGCGGTGCTCGGCGCCGCGGAGCTGTCGCCCCGCATTGCCGAGGTGGATGCGGCCGCCGCGGAGCGCCTCGAGCGGTTGCTCGGCGAGCTCGACGGGCACGTCGCCAACCTGGGGCCGGTGAGCGCGGTGCGTGACCTCAGCGGCGAGGCGCAGGCGATCGTGTCCGCCACCCTCGGCACCACCGGCGCCATCGACAGCGACTCGGTGTTCACGGTGATCGGGCAGATGCTGGACAGCGTCGATGCCGCGGTGCGGGGCGGCGAGTGGGCGGTCGCCGAGCGCACCCGGATCCAGGCGTACGGCTTGTTCGACGCCGGCCCGGAGTTGGCGCTGCTGGCGCTCGATCCGCCGTTGGCCGCGCTCATCGACGGCCTGTTCTGGTCCGGGGCGCAGCGCTCGGCCGGACTGGCGACGGTGATCGCAGCGCAGGAGCCGTTCCCGAAGTACCTGGCCGCGGCCGGAGAGTTGCGCGGCGCGCTGCTGCAGGCGCAGGGAGTCCTGTCGCGCGACGCGTCGCCGGTCGCGGTGGCGGTGAACGCGGCGCTGATCGTGTTCCGCGAGGGACTGGAGGCGGTGGTGATTCTGGCCGCCCTGATGGCCAGCCTGGTGGGCGCGTCGGCGCCGTTTCGGCGCCCCCTGTACTGGGGAGCCGGTGTGGCCCTGATCGCGTCTGCAGCCACCGGAGTGGCCGCGCATCAATTGGTGCACTCGTTCCGGATGTTCGGCGAACGCCTGGAAGCGGTCGTGTCCCTGCTGGCGATCGCAGTGCTGCTGCTGATCACCAACTGGTTCTTCCACAAGGTGTACTGGAGCGGCTGGATCGCCAAGTTCCACGGCCGCAAGCGCACCCTGCTGGCGGGCGCCGCCGGCCAGCTCGCCGGCTTCGCCACCCTGGGCTTCGTCAGCGTCTACCGCGAGGGGTTCGAGACGGCGCTGTTCCTGCAGGCCCTGTTTCTGCGCGCCGGCGCCGACACCGTGCTGGCCGGCGTGCTGCTCGGTTCGGCCGCGGTGGCCGCCGTCGGCGTGGTAACCCTGCACCTGGAGAAGAAGCTACCCCACAAGAAGATGCTGGTGGTGACCGGGGTTCTGATCGGCGCCGTGCTGATCACCCTGGTGGGCAGCACCGTGCACGTGATGCAGGCGGTCGCCTGGCTGCCGGTGACCCCGATCGTCGGCTTGGCCATGCCCTACTGGCTGGGCAACTGGTTCGGCATTTACCCCACCTGGCAGACCTGCTTCGGACAACTTGGGGCGGCCTCCTTCGTCCTGCTCAGCTACTACGCCGCCCGCGCCCGGGTACCCCGCGCCGCGCCGCGCCGGGCCGGGACGGCGCGCGTGGCCCCGGCTCCCGGCGGCGCCGGCTTGTCGCCGGCCGCGGTGAACAGCCGGCCGCCGGGGTAGCGGTCCGCCGGCGACCCCCGCCCGGCGGCGCCCGTTCCGCCGGCGCGGCGCGCCGACCTGAAACGGCGCGTCAGTGCCAGGAGTGGGCGGGTTGCCAGCCGAGCAGGCGGCGCGCCTTGGCGATGCTCAGCACGGCGGCGTGGCCGTCCAGCGCCGCCTTCAACGGCACGCCCGGGTACCACCTGGCCAGCGCGTCGGTCGTGCGCAGGTCCAGGATGGTGTCGGCGGCGTTGATCCAGAACCGCTCGTGGCCGCGCCAGGAAGCCTCCAGCGCCAGCCGGCAGGCGCCGGCCACGTCGCGGATGTCGATCCACGACCACAACCCCTTGGCGCCGCGCTCCTGCTGCGCCAGCGGATCGCCGCCGGCCCGCGTCCGCTCCCGGATCGCCTCGTCCATCACCCAGGTGTAGCGCAGGCTGGCGATCTGCACCTCGCGCCGGCGCCCGTAGGCGGCGGCCAATTCCTCGCCCAGCCACTTGGTGGTGGAGTAGATCTCCTCGCAGCGCGTTTCGTGCTCCTCGTCGATGGGAAAGTAGCGCGGCGCCACCACGCCGCCGTTGAAGGAAGCGCCGAGCGCGTTGATCGACGACGACATCACCAGCTTCGGTATGCCGAGCAGGTCGGCCGCCTCCAGCACGTTGAAGTCGGTCACCATGTTGGTGTGGAACACCTCGGCGGCCACGTGGCCGGTGGGGTTGGGAATCGCCGCGAGTTGAACCAGGCCATCGGCGCCGCGCAGCACCGATACCACGTCGCCCAGCCGCGACAGGTCCGTGTGCACGTACAGCTCCGCGCCAGCCTGGTCATACAGCCAGGTGACGTGCGGCGGCGGCGACCGGTCGGCGTTGATCACGGTATGGCCGTGGGCGATCAGTTCCCCCACCACGTGACGCCCGATCCTCCCCGAGCCCCCGAACACGACGAGCTTCATCGCCAACCCTCCTCCATCGCATGGCCCGCTGTGCCGGCGGCGTCGAGCGGTTTGCCGCAGTGCGGGCACACGCGCACGGCACCGGAGCCGGTGTCGGTGTCGGACGCCTTCTCATCACCCTCCTCCTGCTTGTTGCGGGCCAGCGCCTCGACGAAACCGGAACTGATGATCGCGGTGGGCAGGGCCACCAGGCCGATGCCGAGCACGGCGATGATGCCGCTGAGCAGGCGGCCCAGACCGGTGACCGGGAACACGTCGCCGTAGCCGATCGTAGTGAGCGTGGCCACCGCCCACCACAACGAGGCGACGATGTTCGGGAACGCCTCCGGCTGGACCTTCGACTCCAGGTAGTACATCAGCGTGGAAGCCACCACCAGCAGAATCGCGGTGAGGAATACCGCCACCATCAGCTCGTGGCGCCGTTCGCGCACCACCGCGGCCATGGTCGCCACCGAGCGCGTGTAACGGGTCAGCTTCAGCAGCCGCAGGAAGCGCACCAGGCGCAGCACGCGCACCACCCGCAGGTCGACCGGGATCAGGAACGGCAGGTAGAACGGCAGGATGGCGAGCAGGTCGATGATGCCGATCGGCGAGACCAGAAAGAGCACCACCGCAGCCGGCCACGACCGCCCCGGCCGCCGCAGGTCGCAGGTCCACAGGCGCAGCGCCAGTTCCACCGTGAACAGCGCCACCGATACCAGCTCGAGCGCGAAGAACCAGCCTGCGAAACGGTCGTACAACCCGTCGAACGATTCCAGCACTATCGCGGCGCCGTTGGCGAGAATCACGGCGATGATGGTGATGTCGACCACCTGCGACAGCCGGTCGCCCTGCGCGGCCTTCTCGAGCACTTCGTACGTGCGCTCGCGCACGCGCCGATATCGGGTCATGGCCGCCATTGTGCACCGCCGCGCGGCCGCCGTATACCGGCCGGCGGCTTCGGAGCCGCCGCGACAGCGGACACTGGCGCGCGCGAAACTCGAACGATATATTAGCGGGGACGGCTGCACGCGGTGCCGAATCGCCGCCCGTCAAGGAGTGGCCCATGGATGCCCTGACCACTACGCTCGAGTTCGTGGTCGAGAAACTGCCCTACTTCGGCGCCGGCATCGTGCTGGTGTTCCTCGGCAAGCTGTTCTACAACCTCACCACGCGCTACGACATCGACCGCCACCTGACCACCGAGCGCAACAACGCCGTGGCGGTGAGCTTCGGCGGCTACCTGGTCGGACTGGCGTTCGCCATCTCCGCCACGCTGCTCGGCACCACCAGCGACCTGCTCGGCGAACTGGCGGGCATCGTGATCACCGGGGCGATGGCCATCATGCTGCTGCGCATGAGCATGATGATCAACGACCGCTTCGTGCTGTTCACGTTCAAGGTGAGCACCGAGATCGGCGACGAGAAGAACGTCGGCACCGGCTACGTGGTGGGCGGCATGAGCATTGCCACCGGGCTGATGCTGTCCGGCGTGCTGTCCGGCACCAGCGGCAGCCTGATGCTGCTGATGCGCGACGTGATGATCTACTGGGCCGCCGGGCAACTGATCCTGATCATCGACGGCCTGGTGTTCCAGGCGATCACCCGCTACGACGTGCACAAGAGCATCGAGGACGACGCCAACCCGGCGGTGGGCATCAGCTTCGGCTCGTTCCTGGTCGCCCAGGGGCTGATCGTCCGCACCGCCCTCACGGGCGCCGGCAGCGACCTCGGCCGCGAGCTGCTGATCACCGCCGTGATCGCCGGCAGCGGCCTGCTGCTGCTGCTGATCGGACGGGTCATCGCCGACAAGGTGTTCCTGCCGCACGGCGTGCTGTCGCAGGAGGTCGCCGAGCACAAGAACACCGCGGCGGCGGTGATCGCCGCGGCCGCCTTTCTGGTGATCGCCATCCTGTTCAGCACCGCCGCCAACCCCGGCCTGGCCGCCGGCGCAGGTGCCGCCGTTACGGGAGAAGTGCAATGACCACTCCGCAACGCCCGCCCGCGCGCCGGTCGCGCGGCTCCCTGGCGCGCCGCCGCATCCTCGCGGCCGGGGCGATCGCGCTGACCCTGCTGATGGTCGCCGACGACGCCTTCGCCCGCCGCGGCGGCTTCTCCGGCGGGCGCTCGTTCAGCAGCCGCGGCTTCTCGTCAAGCGGCTTCTCGTCGCGCCGCTCGGTCAGCTCCTGGGGCTCGACGCGGCAGCGCACCGGCACCACCACCCGCCAGTCGCTGTCCGGCACCCGCGGCAGCACGGCGCGCGCCAACACGCGCGGCGTAAGCCAGTCCAGCTACCAGCGCGCGCGCGCCAACGGCACCACCTTTCAGAGCCGGCAGCAGGCGGAGCAGGCGTTCGTCAGCCGCAACGCCAGCCAGTACCCGTCGCGCTACGCCAGCCAGCCGACCAGCCGCCCCGCGCACATTCCGCAGTCCACCCGCGTCGATGGGCGCAACGTGAACGTGACCTACAACGCGGGCCTCGGCGGCTACGGCTACCTGCACCCCGGCCTCGGCACCTGGGTGCTGTACAGCGCGATGGCCGACGCCGCCATGCTCAGCCTGCTCATGTCCAACAACCACTACTACTACGGCCCGCCGCCGGGCGCCTACGTAGGCGGGCGGTCATCCGGTTTCTGGACCGGGCTGATGGTGATCGCCATCATCCTGGCGGTGTTCTTCGTGATGCGCGCCGGCTCGCGCCGCTACTAGCCCGGCGCGGGCGCGCACGATGTTCTGGAAGCGCCGCCGGCGCGAGCAGCCGGCGGCGCAGTACCACCAGGATCAGCCGGAGTTCTGGCGCCGGCTGCCGACCGGCAGCTCGGTGGCGCTGCGCGACTTCCAGGCGCTCCAGGAGGCCGACCAGGCCGGCAACGTCACCGCCGGCGGTATCAACTACGAGGTAACCGGCAAGCGCCACTACCAGTTCCGCAGCCCCGCCGGCGGCGTGCTGGCCGAGTACCTGCTGTTCGACATCACCGACGCCGAAACCACGTACGTCCTGGCCGCCGTGCTCACCGGCGAGCACGTCGAGTTGCGCGTCTACTATCGCCCCGACGGCTTTCAGCCCGGGTCGCGGGGCGCGCTGATCGACCATGGCTTCGCCTGGCTGTTCCTGGAGCCTCCCAACCCCGACTCCTTCGTCCCATACGACCTGGAGTTCGCGCCCCACCCCGACGTACCGCCGATCCAGGACGGCGGCGAGGAAAAACAACTCGACTTCCGCGCCATCCAAAGCGGCCCGCTGTACGGCGACTACCGCGACGAACGCGCCCGCATGCAGGTGCCCGCGCTGGTGATGGAATACCGCACCGAGCAGCCGGCCAGCAACCCGCTTATGCTGGTGCTGGAGGAGGGCGGCCTCGACGCCGACGGCGAGCCGGTCCCCGACGGCGGCTTCGTCACCCTGCTGCTCGGCAGCCCCCTCGACCTCACCCAGATGGACATCTACCCCGCCTGACGGCCGCCGATGCCGGCGCGCGCGACCACTCCGGGGTGCGAGCTTGACATGACCGTAACGGTGCTGGTAGCCGTTGCCATCACTTCCCGAGGAGCCGCCGTGCCCGCCTTGACCTCCGCAGACCGAGACACCTTTTCCCGGCAGGGCTACCTGCATGTGCGCGGCCGCATTCCGGCGGCACGCATCGAAGCGATGGCCGCCGTCATCGACGACATCGTGGACACCGAGTCTCGCACCATGCGGGCGGCGGGCGAGATCGGCGACCTCGCCGAGGACCAGCCGTTCGAGCGGCGCTGGTACCACGTGTGGCGCCAGCATGGCGGCAGGCAGCGGTTCGGGCAGGTCGGCTGGCACAGCCGGGTGTTCAGCAGGGCGCTGTACGACCTGTGGGTGGAGCCGGCGATCCTGGACGCGGTGAACGAGCTGATCGGCCCGGAGATCCAGTTCAACGGCGACTTTTGGGTGCGCCCGAAACTCCCCGACGAGCAGGAGACCACCCTGCCGTGGCACCAGGACAGCGGCTACATGCCGGACACGGCAGACCACCCGCTGCTCACGCTGTGGATGCCGCTGGTGGAGGTGAATGCGGACAACGGCACCCTGCAGTTCATCCCCGGCAGCCAGAAGATGGGCATCCAGGATCACGACACCTCGGACGGGTCGTTTCGCACCACCGCCTTCGACCCCGCCGCGGGCGCATCGATCGACACCGTCGCCATGAGCCCCGGCGACTTCGTGCTGTTCGACAACCTGGTGTTCCACCGCTCCACCGTGAACCGGGCCGACATGGTGCGCTGGTCGATCGACTTCCGCTACAGCCCGGCCGGCACGCCGATGGCCCACCTGTGGCACGCCGACATGGCGTTCACCGCCCGCAGCCGGCGCGACCCGCGCCGCGCCGCGACCTGGGAACAGGTCGAACACGCCTGGCAGCACAGCCGCCAGCGCCGCGAACGGGCCTGGTAAGGACCCGCCCGAGCCACAACGCTGCCACCACGCCTCAACGCCTCAACGCCTCAACGCCTGGTACGGTAGACCGATTCCGCCGCGCACGCTTATACTCAAGCCAAATATGGGCTCGTTTTCGTTCCAACCGAGCCTCAACGGGAGCCGTGCCGGCTCCACCTACAAGGAGACCCTATGTACAAGTTGTTTGCCACGGGGCTTGCACTCCTGATGGTCAGTGCAGGCGCCTTTGCCGGCGGTGAGTCCGACAGTGGATCCGCCGAGTCGTCCACGATGGCCGCCGTCGCCAGCGGCGAATACTCGGAAGCGCCGATGCTCGCGGCGATGGTGGCAGCGGGAGAACTGCCGCCGGTGGCCGAGCGCCTGCCGATAGAACCGCCGGTGATGGAGCCGATCGATTCGGTCGGCACCTACGGCGACACCATCTACGTGTTCGTGAACAGCACCGAGCCGTGGAACACGCTGCAGGAGGAGACCGAGCGCGGCAGCTACCTGGCCTACATCCGGGCCGACACCACGGTGGTGCCCAACCTGGCCAAGAGCTTCGATCTCGCGGACGACTTCCTGAGCCTCACCATTACCCTGCGCGAGGGTGCGCAGTGGTCGGACGGCACGCCGTTCACCGCCGACGACATCGTGTTCGCGTACGAGGACTGGCACTTCGACTCGCGGGTCGGCAGCGGCACACAGGCGTTCTGGATGAACAAGGTGCGGCGCGCCATCAAGATCGACGACTACAACGTGCGCCTGGAGACCGACGTGCCCTACCCGGTGATGCTGGCCAAGATGGGCGAGCCGGCCGGCGGCGACTGGCACAGCTACCTGCCCAAGCACTACATGGAGAAGTTCCACATCAAGTACAACCCGGACGCCGACGCCCTGGCCAAGGAGCTCGGCTACGATAGCTGGAACCTGGCCTTCAACGCCCACGACTGGGAATACCAGAACGGGTTCCGCCACCTGATCGACGACAACGAGCCGCGCCCCACCATGCAGCCGTGGAAGCTGATCGAGGTCACCGACACCACCAAGGTGCATGAGCGCAACCCCTACTTCTACAAGGTGGACGAGCTCGGCCAGCAGCTCCCCTACCTCGACCGCATCATCGCCGGCATCGCCGACATGGAGACCATCCAGCTCAAGATCATCGCCGGTGAGGTGGACTACGACTTCGTCAACGCCACCAGCGACAACTACGCCCTCTACAAGGAGAACGAGGCCGACGGCGGCTACGACCTGCGCGAGGTGCCGGTCAACCACATCCCGATCGCATTCGCGTTCAACCAGACCCACGAAGAGAAGGGACACATCTTCCGCGACCTGCGCTTCCGGCAGGCGATGTCGCTGGCGATCAACGCGGACGAGGTGCTCGACAGCGTGTACTTCGGGCTCGGCGAGCCGATGGTGTTCCCGGTGTCGCGGGCAACCTTCTCGCCGCCGGAGTGGAGCAACAACCCGATGGACGCCTACGACGTGGACGAGGCCAACCGGCTGCTCGACGCGGTCGGCCTGGACCAGCGCGACGGCGACGGCTGGCGGCTCGGCGATAACGGCGAGCAATTCACGATCACCATCGAAGGCCGCATCCAGGGCGAGCACAGCGCCACCGGCAAGTCGATCGAGCTGATCCGGGAGTACTGGCGCGCGGTCGGGCTGCTGACGGAGATCAAGCTGTCCGACAACGCCCTGCACGGTCAGCGCCGGGACGGCAACCTGCTGGAGGTCAACGTCGGCACCTGGGGCTTTCCCTCCGAGGCGCGCCAGTACATGATCGACCGCGAGGCGTGGGTGCATGGCTCCCACGACCTGCACTGGGCGCCGTTGTGGGGCGACTGGCTGATGGCCTGGATCCAGGTGGAGGAAGGCACGCGCAGCCTCAGCGACTACGAGGGCGGCGTGCTGCCGGGCGAGGAACCGCCCGACGAGTTCAAGCAGCTCTTCCAGTGGGGCGAGGAGCTGCAGCAGACGGTGCTCGGCTCGCCCGAGTACCTCGAGGTGACGCGCAAGATCTATGGCTACCACTTCGACAACCTGCTGATGCAGGGCATCGTCGGCGGGCAGCCGCACTTGGTAATCGCCAAGTCCAACCTGGTCAACGTGCCCAAGGGCTACTTCGGCAGCGCCGCCTGGTGGGGCGACCTGAACATCGAGGCGGAGCAGCTCTACTTCAAGTAAACGACCTGTGGCGGGCGGCGGCGGACAACCTGGACTCTCGGGGCCGCGCCGCCGCCCCGCCATGCCGAAAGCCCACCGCCACGCCCACATCGAGAGCTCATAGCTGATGGCTCGCTACCTGCTGCGGCGCGTCGCCTACATGATCGCGCTGCTCATTCTGCTCTCGTTCGTCGTGTTCGTGATCATCCAGTTGCCGCCGGGCGACTACCTGACCACCTACATCGCGACCCTGGAAGCGCGCCGCATACCGGTCACGGAATCGTTGCTGGAGGGACTGCGCGAGCAATACGGGCTCGACCAGCCGCTGCACGTGCAGTACTTCAAGTGGGCACGGAACTTCCTGCAGGGCGACATGGGCGATTCGTTCTCCCAGAACCGAGACGTGGTCAAGGTGATCGGCGAGCGGCTCGCCCTGTCGGTGACCCTGTCGATCTCGACGTTGATCCTGGTGTACCTGATCGCGGTGCCGATCGGCATCTACTCCGCCACCCATCCACACTCGTTCGGCGACTATGTGGCCACCGTGTTCGGGTTCCTGGGCCTGGCCACGCCCAACTTCCTGCTCGCCCTGATCCTGATGTACCTGGCGTTCACCTACTTCGGGTGGAGCCCCGGCGGGCTGTTCTCGCGCGAGTACATGTCAGCGGCGTGGAGCTTCGGCAAGGTGATCGACCTGCTCAAGCACCTGCCGATCCCGCTTACCGTGATCGGCACCGCCGGCACCGCCGAGATCATCCGCATCCTGCGCGCCTCGCTGCTCGACGAACTGAGCAAGCAGTACGTGATCACCGCCCGCTCCAAGGGCATGGCCGAGGGCGCCATCCTGTTCAAGTACCCGGTGCGCGTGGCGCTCAACCCGATCATCAGCACCGTCGGCTACCTGCTGCCGGCGATCATCTCCGGCGAGACGCTGGTCGCGATCGTGCTGAGCCTGCCCACCATCGGGCCGCTGCTGCTGGTGGCGCTGCAGGCGCAGGACATGTATCTGGCCGGCGCCATCGTGATGCTGCTCGGCGCCCTGATCCTGGTCGGCAACCTGATCTCCGACCTGCTGCTGGCGACGGTCGATCCGCGCATCCGGTTCGGGGTGCGGGCGCAGGCGTGAGGCGCCCGTGAGTACCCCGCACGACAGTACCCTCGGAGAGGAAACAGCCGCCGGCGCGCAGCAGCTCGACGAGCGCTACTTCGTCGCCTCGAGCTGGACCCTGATGCGGCGCAAGTTCCTGCGCCACCGGCTGGCGCTGATCGGCGGCGTGGTGCTGACGGTGGTCTACCTGATGGCCGTGTTCGCCGACTTTCTCGCCGTGTCGGGGCGCGACCGGCGCTACCCGGAACACCTGTACGCGCCGCCCACCCGGGTGCGCCTGGTGCACGAGGACGGCCTGCGGGCCCCGTTCGTGTACGGGCTGCAGGTCACCCGCGACCCGGTAACGCGCGCCAAGGTGTTCACCATCGACCGCGGCCGGACGTACCCGGTCAGGTTCCTCGTGACCGGCTACGAGTACCGGCTGTTCGGGCTGATCACGACCCGCCTGCACCTGCTGGGCGTCGACGAGGGGGCGGTGCTGTTTCCGTTCGGGACCGACAGCCTGGGCCGCGACATGCTGACGCGGGTGCTGCACGGGGCGCGCGTATCGCTTTCCATCGGCCTGGTGGGGGTGGCGCTCAGCTTCCTGCTCGGCTGCCTGCTCGGCGGCATCTCCGGCTTCTTCGGCGGCGCGGTCGACATGCTGGTGCAGCGCATCATCGAGTTCCTGCAGGCCCTGCCCACCATTCCGCTGTGGATGGCGCTGGCGGCCGCGGTGCCGATCGAGTGGCCGGCGCTGCGCGTCTATTTCATGATTACGGTGATCCTGAGCGTGATCGGCTGGACCGGCCTGGCGCGGGTGGTGCGCGGCAAACTACTGCAGTTGCGTACCGAGGACTACGTTACCGCGGCCGCAATCGGCGGCTCCACCCCGATGACCATCATCCTGCGCCACCTGCTGCCCGGCTTCCTGAGCTACCTGATCGTCCACCTGACGCTGGCCATTCCGTACATGATCCTGGGCGAGACCGCCTTGAGCTTCATCGGCATCGGCCTGCGCCCGCCGGTGGTGAGCTGGGGGGTAATGCTGCAACAGGCGCAGAACGTGCGCACGATCTCGCTGCACCCCTGGCTGCTGATCCCCGGCCTGTTCGTGGTGATCGTGGTGCTGTGCTTCAACTTCGTCGGCGACGGCCTGCGCGACGCCGCCGACCCCTACCGCCGCTAGTCCGTGCTTGCCTTTCGAGTGGTGGCTCACCGCACCGCGGTTGCGATACGATGCCCGCATGAGTCGATGTTTCGACGTGGTCGTGGAGCGCGACCCGGACGGGCTCTACGTGGCGTCGGTGCCCGCTTTGCGCGGCTGTCACACGCAGGCCATATCGCTCGATGACCTCATGGAGCGCATCCGTGAATCGATCGAACTCTGTCTTGAGGTCGAGCCCGCCCGGTCACTCCGCGACACGGAAGACCACAAAATTCGACGCCCAGGGACGGTCCACCGGCCTTCACTTTCGCGTCAGGGAACCTCGGAAGAGCCGCACCTGGAGTTCGTCGGCGTCCAGCGAGTCACCGTTCCCGAATGAGCCGCCTGCCGGCCCCGACCGGCCGACAGCTCATTGCTGCGTTGAAGCGGCTCGGCTTTGAAGTCGTCCGCACGAAAGGCAGCCACTCGTTTCTGCGCCACGCAGACGGTCGCGCAACCGTGGTGCCGGTTCACGCCGGCGAGACTATCGGTCGCGGGCTGATCGCCAAGATCCTGCGTGACACCGAACTGAGCGCTGACCAACTGCGCAACGTCCTTTGAGGTGCCTCGGCTCGCCGTACCGAATCGATTGCGAGACCACGGGGCATGCAGACCCTGGCCGGGAGCGTTGCCTGTCAGAGGATGCGGTCCAAGGCGACCGCGGCGTTGGCGCGGGTGTAGACCTCCTCGTCCGTCGTGGCGCGGCGCAGGGCGGGCGTCGCGGCGGCGGCGGCGGGGCCCAGTTTGGCCAGCGTCAGGGCGGCGTTGTGGCGCACCCGGCTGTCCGAATCGGCCAGACACCGGCTGAGCGCGTCAGCCAGGCAGCGCCTGAGCGAGGGAACGGCAGTCGCCGCGGCCGGCCCCAGGTAGCCGAGCGCCTCGATCGCGTTACGCCGTGCCCAGACCGAGTCGTCGGCCAGCACGCCGGTAAGCTGAGGCACCGTCTCGTGCGCGGTCTCGCCCATGTCGCCGAGCACGTCCGCGGCCGCGGCGCGCACCCACCACGCGTCGTCGTCGAGCAACGCCGCCACTGCCGGCACGGCGGGCGCGCCGACGGCTGACAGTCCGAACACGGCATCGAGCTGGCTGGGGTTGGTATGGTCGGCCGCCAGGTTGCGGTCGCGCAGACCCGCCGCCTGGCGCCGCAGCGCCGCCACCAGGTGCGGCACCGCATCCGCGCCGCGACTGGCCAGGGCATAGGCGGCGCGCAGCCGCTCCGCCTCCGCACTCTGCTCCAGGGCCTGCCCCCAGCCGTCAAGAGACCTTTCGTCGGGCGCCGGGCTCCACTCCGCCGCCCGCATCCAGTCCCACATCCGGCGGCGCAGGGCGGCCGGCGGGTCATCGTCGGTGGTGTCGAATGCCGCGGCGCGGTGGTCCCAGGCGGCCGACCGCGGCTCGCTCATGCGGGTGAACAGGAACTTGACCATGTAGCGGTGGCGGCCTGAGGTGTTGGCCATGGCCCGGTGCCACAGGTCATAGTGGACCACGGTCACGGTGCCGGCGGCGCCGCACAGCGCCAATTCCTTGTGCTGATGCGCCTGGGCGCGCGACTCGTAGTACTGGCTGGCCGGCAGGATGGCGGTCGGGCCCATCTCCAGCGGAACATCCTGGGGGTAGTAGAACGCCATCGCCCACCGGGTACGGTGGTGCCGCACGTTCTGGTCGTTCTCGTAGCTGTCCCGGTGCATCTCCTGGCCGTCCGAGCCGCTGGGGTTCTCGTGACAGTGACGGTGGGGATGCACCAGGTAGTCGGCTCCGAGCAGGCTGCGCAGGGCGCCGTCGACCACGGGGTCGCCCAGGATCCGGTAGAGGTCGGGCACCCGCGGCAGGATGTCGTTCCCCGGGTTGCCCTCGGTGGCGTACAAGGTCGCGATCTGGCGCAGGATGCTGCGGTGCACCGCGGCCGGGTGGCCGGTGCGCAGCACCAGGTAGCCGTGGGTCAGGTAGTCCTGAACCTGTTGGTCCGTCAGCAGAACAGGGGCCGGCATGGGTCGGTTACCTCCTCGCCTCACAACGAGCGGTCGGGCGGCGCTCAGTGCGGTTGGGCGTCGAACACCTCCGTCAGGCTGTGCGCGTCAAGCAGGGCATCGAACCAGGCATCGATCTCCGCCGCCGACCCGTCCGCCACCCGTGCCCGAGCACTCTCCGCAACCGGACCGAATCGCCGCTGCAGAAGACGAAGCAGCGTCTCGGCCTTGCCCTCGGCCTTGCCCTCGGCTCTACCCTGGGCCTTGCCCTCCCGCATCCATGCTTCCGCGACCGTTGACATCAGCGCCTCCCAGCGTTGCGGCTTCGCCGCCCGCGCTGCCGTCTCCAGCACCGCGGGACTCAGCTCGTAGGTTCTCACAATATACGACAGCACCTGCAGCTCCAACTCGCTTTCGTCCGGCGCCCCCGAAAGGATCCGCCGCAGCACCCCTTCCTCCGGCTGTCCGCGAAACGCCATCACCAACGCCGCCAGCCCCGACCATACCGCCGGGTCCCCCGACAGCGCCGCCAGCGGTCGCTGTCCCAGATCATGCAGCACGCAGCATAACCGGCGCGCAAAGGCCGCCAACTCCCCTTCGCCCGCGATCATCTCCGCCACCGACAGCGCCCCGCTCCAGCGCTCGCGGCCATGGTAGAAAATCAGCGGCACGATCGGCGGCAGCGCCCGCAGGCGCGATGCGCGGTCCTCGGCATAGCGCTGCCAGATGCGCACCATGTAGCCCAGCATCTGCAACGGGGTACCCGGATCGGGCGCCGCCTTGTGCTCCAGCAGCACGTAAACAAATGCGCTGCCGCCGTCCTTCAGACGCGCCTCGAACAGCCGGTCGCTGTGGCTCTGGTGCAGCACCGCATCCACGAAGCTCGCATCGACCAGGCGGATCGGGGCGTCCGATAGTTCCGCAGCCACCGCGGGAGGCAGATACTCGCGTACCAGCGTCTCGGCCCGTCCGGGGTCTGCGAGCAACGCTCGGAACAGCGCATCGTGCGGCGTGGCAGGTGGCAGATCGGGCACTACCCCTACTCTGGCTTGGCGGCGCTCATCAGTACGCCGGCGCGTTCCACCAGCTCGATCAGCACCTCCAGCTCAACGTCGCCGAGCCGGCGGAAGGTCACGTTGCTCTTGCCCACCTTCACCTTGCCGAGCCGGCCGGCATACGCCTCGGTGAGGTAGCGGCGGCCGTCGGCGGCGTTGACGTAGACGCTGTAGTAGTTCTTCTGCCGGGCGAGCCCGACGACGAACCACTCCACATGCTTCTTGTCCGAGCGCACGTACGAGTAGTCGCCGTAGCCGATGATCGACTGGGAGCTGCCGCCCCAGAACACCCCCTGCCACAGGCAGCGCCGGTGCCCCGGCAGCGCCGCCGCGATGCGCTCGTCCAGCGCGGTCATGTCGCCACGGAACTCCTCCGGCAGCGTCGCAAGAAATTCGTCGGGTGAGGTCGAAACGCGTTCCATGGGGCACAACCTACCCTATAGCGCGAGTTGCATCTGCGCATTGCGCCGACGGCGCGCTGTGCGCCGTGCGCATGCTGGGCTTCTTCTTCGCCAGGCCCACTCGCCGGCGTGCCGGCGGCCCGCTACAACCGCCAGCGTGGACGTCTCCTACCCGATCTGCGACGTGGTGTCCACGTACCGGATGCAGAACCACCGCGTCGGGCGGCGCTCACTGCGGTCGGGCGTCGAACACCTCCGTCAGGCTGTGCGCGTCAAGCAGGGCATCGAACCAGGCATCGATCTCCGCCGCCGACCCGTCCGCCACCCGTGCCCGAGCACTCTCCGCAACCGGACCGAATCGCCGCCGCAGAAGACGAAGCAGCGTCTCGGCCTTGCCCTCGGCCTTGCCCTCGGCCTTGCCCTCGGCCTTGCCCTCGGCTCTACCCTGGGCCTTGCCCTCCCGCATCCATGCTTCCGCGACCGTTGACATCAGCGCCTCCCAGCGTTGCGGCTTCGCCGCCCGCGCTGCCGTCTCCAGCACCGCGGGACTCAGCTCGTAGGTTCTCACAATATACGACAGCACCTGCAGCTCCAACTCGCTTTCGTCCGGCGCCCCCGAAAGGATCCGCCGCAGCACCCCTTCCTCCGGCTGTCCGCGAAACGCCATCACCAACGCCGCCAGCCCCGACCATACCGCCGGGTCCCCCGACAGCGCCGCCAGCGGTCGCTGTCCCAGATCATGCAGCACGCAGCATAACCGGCGCGCAAAGGCCGCCAACTCCCCTTCGCCCGCGATCATCTCCGCCACCGACAGCGCCCCGCTCCAGCGCTCGCGGCCATGGTAGAAAATCAGCGGCACGATCGGCGGCAGCGCCCGCAGGCGCGATGCGCGGTCCTCGGCATAGCGCTGCCAGATGCGCACCATGTAGCCCAGCATCTGCAACGGGGTACCCGGATCGGGCGCCGCCTTGTGCTCCAGCAGCACGTAAACAAATGCGCTGCCGCCGTCCTTCAGACGCGCCTCGAACAGCCGGTCGCTGTGGCTCTGGTGCAGCACCGCATCCACGAAGCTCGCATCGACCAGGCGGATCGGGGCGTCCGATAGTTCCGCAGCCACCGCGGGAGGCAGATACTCGCGTACCAGCGTCTCGGCCCGTCCGGGGTCTGCGAGCAACGCTCGGAACAGCGCATCATGCGGCGTGGCAGGTGGCAGGTCGGGCATCGGCTCCGGCAAGATACCCTATCGCGCGAATTGCATCTGCGCGTTGACGCCCGCGGCAGGTATCTCTCACCATCCCGCCAACCGATTTCGCCAGCCCACTCGCCGGCGTGCCGGCGGACCGCTACAACGCCGGCGTGGACCTCTCCAACCCGATCTGCGACGTGGTGTCCACGTACCGGATGCAGAACCACCGCGTCGGGCGGCGCTCACTGCGGTCGGGCGTCGAACACCTCCGTCAGGCTGTGCGCGTCAAGCAGGGCATCGAACCAGGCATCGATCTCCGCCGCCGACCCGTCCGCCACCCGTGCCCGAGCACTCTCCGCAACCGGACCGAATCGCCGCTGCAGAAGACGAAGCAGCGTCTCGGCCTTGCCCTCGGCCTTGCCCTCGGCTCTACCCTGGGCCTTGCCCTCCCGCATCCATGCTTCCGCGACCGTTGACATCAGCGCCTCCCAGCGTTGCGGCTTCGCCGCCCGCGCTGCCGTCTCCAGCACCGCGGGACTCAGCTCGTAGGTTCTCACAATATACGACAGCACCTGCAGCTCCAACTCGCTTTCGTCCGGCGCCCCCGAAAGGATCCGCCGCAGCACCCCTTCCTCCGGCTGTCCGCGAAACGCCATCACCAACGCCGCCAGCCCCGACCATACCGCCGGGTCCCCCGACAGCGCCGCCAGCGGTCGCTGTCCCAGATCATGCAGCACGCAGCATAACCGGCGCGCAAAGGCCGCCAACTCCCCTTCGCCCGCGATCATCTCCGCCACCGACAGCGCCCCGCTCCAGCGCTCGCGGCCATGGTAGAAAATCAGCGGCACGATCGGCGGCAGCGCCCGCAGGCGCGATGCGCGGTCCTCGGCATAGCGCTGCCAGATGCGCACCATGTAGCCCAGCATCTGCAACGGGGTACCCGGATCGGGCGCCGCCTTGTGCTCCAGCAGCACGTAAACAAATGCGCTGCCGCCGTCCTTCAGACGCGCCTCGAACAGCCGGTCGCTGTGGCTCTGGTGCAGCACCGCATCCACGAAGCTCGCATCGACCAGGCGGATCGGGGCGTCCGATAGTTCCGCAGCCACCGCGGGAGGCAGATACTCGCGTACCAGCGTCTCGGCCCGTCCGGGGTCTGCGAGCAACGCTCGGAACAGCGCATCATGCGGCGTGGCAGGTGGCAGGTCGGGCATCGGCTCCGGCAAGATACCCTATCGCGCGAATTGCATCTGCGCGTTGACGCCCGCGGCAGGTATCTCTCACCATCCCGCCAACCGATGAGGAGACACGCAATGGCTCGCTCCAGCTCCGCCGCGGGCCGCCCGTCGTGGTCACTCCCGGAGGGGCGGGATGCGTAACCGGGCCGGCTACGGAGAGTTGCTGCGCGGCAGCCGGGCCTTTCGGCTGCTGTGGTTCGCGCAGATCGCCAGCCTGTTCGGCGACTGGTTCAACGTCATCGCCTCGTCCACGCTGCTGGCGCAGCTCACCGGTGCCGGCGCGGCGCTCGGCGCCCTGTTCGCCATCCGCATGCTCGGTTCGTTCCTGGCCAGTCCGCTCGCCGGCGTGCTCGCCGACCGCTACAACCGCAAGCGCATCCTGATCGCCACCGACCTGCTGCGCGCCGCGGCCGTGCTCGGCCTCCTGTTCGTCCGCGAGCCGCAACACGTGTGGCTGCTGTTCGTGCTCACGGCGCTGCAGGTGGGCATCAGCGGCGTGTTCTTTCCGGTGCGGGTGGCGATCCTGCCGGAGGTCGCCTCGCGCCGGCTGCTGGGGCCGGCCAATGCCCTGAGCTCGGCGACCTGGGCCGCCATGCTGGCAATCGGCGCCGCTGCCGGCGGCATTTTCGCCGGCGTGTTCGGCATCGCGGCCGCGTTCATCCTGGACGCCGCCACCTACCTGCTGTCGGCGCTCTTGCTGGTCCGCATGCCCTACGCCGCGGGTGGCCGGCGCTCGGTGACCGCGGCGCCCGCTACCCTCGGCCGCAGCGTACGGGCCGGCATCGCCGAGTACGCCGAGTCGCTGCGCTACCTGGGGAAGCAGGGCCGCGTGCTGGCGGTCGCCCTGCAGAAAGGCTTTCTGTCGATCTTCTTCTCCGCCTTCCAGGTCGCCAGCGTCGCCATCGCTGGGACGGTGTTCCCCGTCGGCGTCGGCGGCGGCACCACGGTGGGGCTGCTGTTCGCCGCCGGCGGCGTCGGCTCCGCGCTCGGTCCCCTGGTGATTCAACCCATGCTCGGCGGCCGGCAGCAGTCGCTGAGCTGGGCGATGCTGGCCGGCTACCTGCTGATGTGCGCCGGCCTTGCGCTGGCCGCTCCGCTGTCCAGCCTGCCGCTGGTAATGATAGGCGCGGCAATTCGCAGCGTGGGTTCCGGCCTGATATGGGTATTCAGCACCCAGATCCTGCTCGAGACCGTGCCCGACGAGTTGCGCGGGCGGGTGATCGCCACCGAGCACGCCAGCTTCACCCTGCTCGGCGCTGTCGGCTCGGCGTGCGCCGGCGCCGGCCTGGAACTGCTCCCCCTCGCTCTCCTTCTCTGGCTGCTTGCGCCGCTGACCCTGGTACCGGGGCTGCACTGGGCCGCCTACGGCGTCCGCCGCGCACGCAAAGCGCGCTGAATTCGCGTTCATCCGGCAGGTGGGGAGCTTGACTGCGGGTGCACCTCATGAGACCGTTCCGGCAGTGATGGCCGCCTCTGCCCTTGCTGACCTTGAGCGCCGCCTGCAAGTCGACCGCCGCGCCCTGAGAATGGCGAAGAAGTACGTCTGGTGGCAGTCGCCCGAGCGTGCGCTTGCCGATGGCCGGGTGTTGCTTGCGCAGATGATGACGCTCGGTACGGCCGACGACCTGCGTTGGCTGCTCTCGGTGGCCGCCAGCGAACACCTGTTGCAGGTGCTCGACGATCCTCCGATCGGTGTGTTCAATCGCCGCTCGTGGGCGTACTGGCATCTCCGGCTTGGCCGCGAACCGGTACCTGCACTGCCCACGCGGAGGCTGCCGTCGTAGCGATGCTCGAACCGATAGTCGACATCCTGCCGCAGGCGCAGCGCGAACTGTGGCCTTTCCTCGCCGAAGTCCCGGACAACTTCGTCTTGTACGGTGGAACCGCGTTGGCGTGACGGGCTTGGCGCCGCCGTGGCGCTGTACGGCAATGAGTTCCCGCCGACCGACGCCGTCAAGGCGCTTGCGTACTACGAGGGGGACATTGCGAGCCAGGTTGATGACGCGACGCGCCGCCTTCTGACGCAGCATGCATCGCGCTGGGACTTCACCGTTACTCGGTTTCGGGAGACCAAGACCTCCCTCATCGGCCCGTAGCGGCTCAGCTATTTGGAAGGCAACCGCACCCACGGGTGAGTCTCGGACGCATGCGCCTCCCATCCCGCCGGCAGCAGCGGGATTGACCAGGCCGGGTCGGGCCGCCAGCCCTCGAGTTCAGCATCGAACGGCGTCCGCCAGCCCTCGATCAGTGCGACTGCCTGCTCGGCATCTCGGCGCACCTCGGCTGCCATCGCCGCGCTCATCAGGCCAACCTCCACGCACACTTCCAATTCGTCGAGGTCCTTGTAGTACCAGGTGCGATCGGCACGCACGCAGATGTCGAGCACACGGTCGCAGGTGTCGAACCCCGCAGCCGACCGAGTAAACGGCGTCTCCATGTTCACGTAGTACGAGAGGAACTCCCACTCGGCCGACCAGAACAGCCACACCGAGAAGGGCCGGCCGGGAAGCAGGACGTGCAACACGTGATTGCGCCACGGGATCATCTCCAAAGCGATGACGCGCTCGCCCCTGGCAAAGGCGCGAATCATCTCCACCCGGTCGCCTGATGGCGCTGCGGGCCCCAACCAACGGACCCCGTGGGGCACGTATAGCATGACCCGCTCCGCACTGTCCTCGACGACAATCGCAGGTTTGCCCACCGTGAGCGGGCCGACCGCCCGCAGGACGACGCAATCTCCGGGGTTCCACCGTGCCGCCATGTCGGAGTGCCTACCCTCCGCTCGCCACGGCGCCAGGCGTCGCCACCCCGCCGGTCGGCGCCCGCGTCCAGGGCTCCATGTTCGAGGGATGGGCCTGCCACCCGGCAGGCAGCACCGGCACCTCCCACGCCGGATCGGGACGCCATTGCTCGAGCCCGGAACTGAACGGCGGCTGCCAGTCCTCGATCAACGCCACCGCATGCTCCGCGTCGCGCCGCACTTCGGCCGCCGCCTGCGCCGGGACCAAGCCCACCTCGACACGAGTGTCCAATTCGTCCTTGTCCTTATAGTACCAGGTGCGGTCCGCGCGGACGCACACGTCCAATACGTGGTCGCGCGAGTCGAACCCGACCGCGGAGCGCGCAAACGGCGCCTCCAGGTTCACGTAGTAGTACTTGAACTCCCACGCCGGCGACCAAAGCAGCCAGATCGAATACGGCCGGCCCGGCAACAGCACCCGCAGGTTGTGGTTGTACCAGGAGATGTGACGGCCCGTCACAACCGTCTCGCCGCGTGCAATCGCCCGAACCCGTTCGCTGCGCCCCGCCGCCGCCGCGCCGGAGCCAAACCACCGCACGCCGTCCGGTACGTACACCAGCACCCGTTCGTCGCTATCCTCCACCACGATCGCCGGCGTGCCCGCGCGCATGAGCCCCATGTACCGGAGCACCACCACATCACCCGTACTCCACCGTCTCCCAAGGTCCGGCGAAGCAAGGCGGCGCACGCTCTTGCCGGTCTCTCCCGGGCGGCTACCCATCGCATACGGCGACGCCGTAGGCGCGCATGGCGTTGCCGGCGAACAGCCGCCGCCGGTCCACCTCCGGCATCTCGCTCACCAAGCGTGCGAAGGCGCCGAACAGGCGCGCGGCAGGCCACCCGGACTTCAGGTCGACGGGGAAGTTGGAGGCGAAGAAGCAGCGCTCCACGCCGAACAGGTCGATCACGCGCAGGACGCTCTCCGTGGCCAGCGCGTTCGTGTCCCACTCCCGGTCCACGTAGGGGAGCATCGACAGCTTCATGGTGGTGTGGGGACAGTCGGCGAGGGCGCGCATCCCGTCCCAGTAGGTGTCGCCGCGCAGGTCGGCGAGGGTCGGCGTCCCCAGGTGATCGACTACTACCGGAACGTGCGGATTGGCCGCCAACAGCCGTGCCGCGGCCGCGTCCCAGATGTGAAAGTGAGGATCCCAGAACTGCATCGCGGCGAGAGTATATCCGTCATGCGAGTGTCATCCGAGCCGTGCGGGCTTGCCGGCTCGAGAAGGTTCTGCTATTCTGATTATCAGATTATCAGGCGCCGAACTGGAGGTGCGTGTGACGCAAACGAGCAAAGTCGGTAAACGTGGCACCGTGGTGATTCCTGCGCAACTGCGGCGCGAATACGGCATGGAGGAGGGATCTTTCGTGATCACCGAGGCGCACGAGGAAGGCGTGCTGGTGCGGCCCGCCGTAGCCCTGCCGGTGGAGACCTACACCCGCCAGCGCAAGGCGGAGTTCCTGCTGACAAACGCCGTGGACGAGCAGGACTACGCCTGGGCGCGGGAGGAAGTGCGCAAGCTCGGTCTCGACCCGGACCGCGTACCCCACGACCGTCCCACCTGACCTCATTGGCAGACCGACTGTTTCTCGATGCGAACGTGTTGTTCTCGGCGGCCTACGGCAGCCCCAGCATTGAGCGGCTGTGGGACGCGCAACGCGCCGGGAGTTGCACGCTCCTGGTGTCTCGCTACGTGATCGAAGAAGCACGCCGCAACCTGCGGGAACCGGAACAGATCCGGCGGCTGGACACCAGGCTGCAATCCGCACTCGTCGTACCGGAGTCTCCCGCCGACCGGTGTCCCGTGGACCTGCCGGACAAGGACCGCCCCGTGTTCTCGGCGGCCGCGGCCGCCGGAGCGACCCATCTGATCACCGGCGACCGCACACACTTCGGCGCGTACTACGGATCCACGGTTGCGGGCCTTACGATCCTGCGACCGAGTGACTACCTGCGGGCTGCCCCGGCACCGCAACGAGAGCTTGCCGCGCTCGACGCCCACGCGGAGGAACTGAACCGCGAGGCCCGAGAGGTGCTCGAGTATCAGGACGACTCATGAAGCGCGGTGAGATCCACCTGGTCAAGCATGCGGCGCACGCGCGAAGCCGTGGGCCAAGTAGTCCTGAACCTGTTGGTCCGTCAGCAGAACGGGGGCCGGCATGGGTCGGTTACCTCTTCGCCTCACACCGAGCGGTCGGGCGGCGCTCACTGCGGACGGGCGTCGAACACCTCCGTCAGGCCCTGCGCGTCAAGCAGGGCATCGAACCAGGCATCGATCTCCGCCGCCGTCCCGTCCGCCACCCGCGCCCGAACACTCTCCGCAACGGGACCGAATCGCCGCTGCAGGAGACGAAGCAGCGTCTCGGCCTTGCCCTCGGCCTTGCCCTCGGCCTTGCCCTCGGCCTTGCCCTCGGCTCTACCCTGGGCCTTGCCCTCCCGCATCCATGCTTCCGCGACCGTTGACATCAGCGCCTCCCAGCGTTGCGGCTTCGCCGCCCGCGCTGCCGTCTCCAGCACCGCGGGACTCAGCTCGTAGGTTCTCACAATATACGACAGCACCTGCAGCTCCAACTCGCTTTCGTCCGGCGCCCCCGAAAGGATCCGCCGCAGCACCCCTTCCTCCGGCTGTCCGCGAAACGCCATCACCAACGCCGCCAGCCCCGACCATACCGCCGGGTCCCCCGACAGCGCCGCCAGCGGTCGCTGTCCCAGATCATGCAGCACGCAGCATAACCGGCGCGCAAAGGCCGCCAACTCCCCTTCGCCCGCGATCATCTCCGCCACCGACAGCGCCCCGCTCCAGCGCTCGCGGCCATGGTAGAAAATCAGCGGCACGATCGGCGGCAGCGCCCGCAGGCGCGATGCGCGGTCCTCGGCATAGCGCTGCCAGATGCGCACCATGTAGCCCAGCATCTGCAACGGGGTACCCGGATCGGGCGCCGCCTTGTGCTCCAGCAGCACGTAAACAAATGCGCTGCCGCCGTCCTTCAGACGCGCCTCGAACAGCCGGTCGCTGTGGCTCTGGTGCAGCACCGCATCCACGAAGCTCGCATCGACCAGGCGGATCGGGGCGTCCGATAGTTCCGCAGCCACCGCGGGAGGCAGATACTCGCGTACCAGCGTCTCGGCCCGTCCGGGGTCTGCAAGCAACGCTCGGAACAGCGCATCATGCGGCGTGGCAGGTGGCAGATCCGGCACTACCTACCCCGGCTTGGCGGCGCTCATCAGCACGCCGGCGCGCTCGACCAACTCGATCAGCACCTCCAACTCGACGTCGGCGAGCCGGCGAAAGGTCACGTTGCTCTTGCCCACCTTCGCCTTGCCGAGCCGGCCGGCGTACGCCTCGGTGAGGTAGCGGCGGCCGTCGGCTGCATTGACGTAGACGCTGTAATAGTTCTTCTGCCGCGCGAGCCCGACGACGAACCACTCCACTTGCTTCTTGTCCGAGCGCACGTACGAATAGTCGCCGTAGCCGATGATCGACTGGGCGCTGCCGCCCCAGAACACCCCCTCCCACAGGCAGCGCCGGTGCCCCGGCAGGGCCGCCGCGATGCGCTCGTCCAGCGCCGTCATGTCGCCGCGAAACTCCTCCGGCAGCGTCGCAAGATATTCGTCGGGCGAGGTCGATACGCGTTCCATGGGGCACAACCTACCCCATTGCGCGAATTGCATCTGCTCGTTGACGCTGGCGGCAGGTATCTCCACCATCCCGCCAACCGATGAGGAGACACGCGACGGCTCGCTCCAACTCCGCCGCGGGCGCCCGTCGTGGTCACCGCCGGGGGCGCCGCATGCGTGAACGCGGCGGCGAATCGCTGCGCGGCAGTGGTGTTATTCGGGCGCAGCGCCGGCCGGAGGCGTGCCATGCGTAGCCGTGGCGGCTACGGAGAGTTGCTGCGCGGCAGCCGGGCCTTTCGACTGCTGTGGTTCGCCCGGTTCGCCAGCCTGTTCGGCGACTGGTTCAACCTCATCGCCTCGTCCACGCTGCTGACGCAGTTCACCGGGGCGGGCGCGGCGCTCGGCGCCCTGTTCGCCATCCGCATGCTCGGTTCGTTCCTGGCCAGTTCGCTCGCCGGCGTGCTGGCCGACCGCTCAACCGCAAGCGCATCCTTATCGCCCGATAAGCCTGCCAAAGTCCGTTCTCACCAACTACCTGGGCACCCTGTCGAGCGCCACGTTGAAGAGCTTGAACCGAGCCTCAAGGTAACGCTGGCCAGAGAGGACTGCCGGTGCGACGCGACCTGCCGGACGCGCGAATGCCGCAGCGCGCCTTCGCCTCACTACCGCTACACGGACCTGGTGTCTTGCGCGCCGAGACGGCCGGCGCCGCCGATCAGCCGCGGGTCGAGCAGGTCGCGCACCGCGTCGCCGAGCATGTTCAGGCTGTACACGGTGACCGTCAGCGCCAGGCCGGGCCACAAGGCGAGGTGCGGCGCCGCCTCCATGTACTGGCGTCCCTCCCGGCTCAGCATCCCGCCCCAGCTCGGAATCTCGATCGGCAGGCCGAAGCCCAGAAAGCTCAACGCAGCCTCCGAGATGATCACGCCCCCGACGTTGATGCTGAATACCACGATGATCGGTGCCGCGATGTTGGGCAGCACATGGCGGACGATGATCTTCCACTGCGAGGCGCCGATCGCCACCGCCGACTGAAAATAGTCGTTCCCCTTTACCCCGATGACGGCGCTCCTGAGCACGCGCGAGCCGACGATGCCGCCCGAGATGCCCAGGACCGCGATCAGTTGCAGCAGCCCCTGCCCCACGATCGATATGACGGTCAACAACAGCAGCAGTCCCGGGAACGACATCCAGGCGTCCACGAACCGCTGCACCACCAGGTCCAGCCTGCCGCCCAGGAATCCCGACGTGCCGCCGATCAGTACGGCGACCAGCACGTTGACCGTGGTGGCTGCCAGACCCACCGTCAGAGAGACCCGGGCACCGTGGATGATGCGGCTCAGGAGGTCGCGCCCCAGGTGGTCGGTGCCGAGCAGATACTGGGCCGATGAGCCCTGCAAGCGGTCGGGCAGGTGCCGTTCACCATAGGGATAGGGAGCGAGGACGTCGGCGAAGATGGCCACCAGAATCAGGATCACTACGGCGATGCCGCTGGCCGTGCCGAGCGGCTTCTCCCTGACCAGCCGGGTCAGGAATCGCGTGCGCATGCTGCCAGGTCCCCGGCCCCTACTGGTACCGGACCCGGGGATCCAGGACCGCATAGACCAGGTCGATCACCAGGTTGATCCCCATCACCGCGGTGCCGAACACCAGGTTGATGCCGGCGACCACCGGGAAGTCTCTGTCAGTGAGCGCCACCAGCATCAGGCGGCCCAACCCGGGCAGGTTGAATATGTTCTCGATGATCACGGCGCCGCCTACCAGGATGGGCAACTGCAGGCCGATCAGCGTAACCACCGGAATCAGCACGTTCTTGACCGCGTGCCGCACCACCACCACCCGCTCCTTCAGGCCCTTGGACCACGCCGTCCGGATGTAGTCCTGCCGCAGCACCTCCAGCATCATGGTGCGCGTCATCCGCATGGTGGCGGCGGCCAGGTAGGTCCCCAGGATCAGGCTCGGAATCAGGAACATGCCGAGGTTCCCCAGCGGGTCTTCGCTGAACGTGATCAGCCGCATCGGCGGCGACCAGCCCCACCAGATGGCCGGGTAGATCATGACCATGAGGGCGAGCCAGAAGTTGGGCGTTGCCAGGCCCAGGATGGCGATGGAGCGGCCGGCGTAGTCGACCGCCGTATCCTGGCGAATCGCCGAGTAGATGCCGACGGGGAGCGCGATCAACAGCCCGATGACGATTGACAGCACGCCCAATTCGATGGTGACCGGCAATCGAGCGAGAATCTTCTCCTCTACCAGCCAGTCGCCCATCAGCGAGCGGCCCAGGCTGCCGTGCAGCAGGATATCGCCCAACCAGCGCCCGTACTGCACGTACACCGGCTGGTCCAGTCCCAGCATCCGCTCGAGCGCGGCACGGTCCACCTGCCCCAAGCCGCCCAGCCTGCCTTGCATCACGTCGATCACATCACCCGGGATGAAGCGGACCGACAGAAAGACCAGGATGCTGAGGATGAACAGGGTGGGGATGACCAGCAACAACCGCCTGATGACGTGGGCTCTCATATGCTGCGCCTGATCGCGATCTTCCCGTCATCTGACCCTCGGAGGGGGACAATTACGTTGCCCCCCTCCGCCAGGCTAATGACCCATTTCCGCCTTCAGTTCACTGTCGATCCAGAGACGTGCGAGGATGGTGAGGCGGTCCATGAATCCAAGCCAGGTTTCACCGTTGAAGCCGACCACCCACGGCTGGTGCGACATGTACTTCCCGGCTTTGGGACCCCATATCCACCAGTGGTTCTCCATGGTGTACAGATCCACCTCTTTGACCAGCCTCTGCCGTTCCTCTTCGGAATCAGTGGCCGCGGCGGCGTCGAGCAGGGCATCCAACTCAGGGTACCTGACTCCGTGCAGGTCTTCGTGGCTGCTCGAGTGTACCATCTGGCGTACGAAACCCAACGGCTCAGTGTTGTTGCCCATCGTGTGATATATCAGACCTTCCCACGTACGGTTGCTTCGCGCCGGGTCGGCTTCATCCAATACGTTGATCTTCACGTCAACGCCAATCTCGGCCCAGTAGGTGGCAGCCAGTTCGCTGTACCCCAAGGGAAACCGATAAAGATGGTTCAACACGGTCTTGAATCGCGTGCCGTCGGCACCGCGCGGATATCCGGCCTCATCCAGCAACGCTTCCGCCCCGGCCGGATCGTACCGATAGCCCTTCTTGACCTCTTCGGGCCACTCGTCGAAAGGGGTGAAGTACCCGCCGACGCCTTCCCCGATTATGCCCTGAGGCTGCCAGGCTGAAGTGCCCTGGTAGACGCTGCGGTCGATGCCCTCGAGGTCGATTGCCATCTGCATCGCCCGGCGCACCCTGACGTCGTCAAACGGCGGCTTGCTCGCGTCAATCGCATACGAGTTTTCCGAACGGTCCCACCACGCCTGCAGCACGATTTCGGGGTTGTTTTTCTGCAGGCTCTCAAGCACCTCGACCGACGTGATGTCGGAGACGCCAACGGGAAAGCCCAGGAAATCAATCTTGCCGGTGCGCAGTCCCGCCAGGTAGGTGGCTTCTTCCAGGACGATAAGGCCCTGTATCTCGTCGATATAGGGCAGCCGATTCCCCGGGTACTTCTCGTCGTCTTTCCAGTAGTCGGGATTTTTCTGGAAGGTAAATGAGCTACCGTCGGTCCAATCGGTCAGCAGATAGGGCCCGGTACCGACCAGGTTCCGCCAGTCCTTCACGTCACCGTGCTCCCGGATCACCTCGGGGGCGTTCATGTAGGTGAGGCCGATGCCGAGATACTGTCCGAGCGCTACGGCACTGGGCTCCGGCAGCTTGATGACGACCGTGTATCGGTCGGTGGCCGTTACCGACTCGCCAGCTGGCCGCTGATAGGTAAAGGGACTCGGCCCGGCTTCGGCGAACTCGCCCAGGCCCAGCAGGCGATGAAAGTTGAATACGACGTCATCAGCGGTAAACTCCCTCCCGTTCATCGGCGCCTTGTTTTGCCAGTTCACTCCCTTGCGGATGTTGAAGATGATCGTGAGCGGGTCGGGGGTGTCCCAGCTCTCAGCCAGATGTGGTCGGTAGACGGACAACGGTATGTACGTGTTGCGGAACGAAAACTCGTCCCTGTCGATGGCCCAGTCCATGATGCCCAGCTTCTCCGTGGTGGCGCCGGTGACCATTGCCTGGACATGGAGGAAGTGGGTGTCAGCATTCGCCGGAGCGGCGCCGCCGGTGGCATAGGTCAAGGTCCCGCCGTACTCGGGCGCGCTGACCATCTCGCCGGTGGCCGGGTCGCGCACCATTTCCTTCTCCATCGCCGCGGCCGGCTCCTCTTCCGCCGCAGCCGCCCACAGGCCGGTTGCGGCCAAGCCGAGCACGAGCACACACACGAAGGTGGGTGCGATTCTTGGAAGATCCATATTGATCACTCCTCGATTCTCTGTGTGTTGAGAGTTCTGCCGTGGTGAGTTGCCGCTCCCTGCCACTCTCGCGCCCGCAACGCAGGCGGCCAAACAGCGACGGCAATCACAAATCGTCGTGCGCGTGGCGGGTGCCTCATGGGATCATGGGCTCAGGTCATACGCATCGGCCCGCTTCGCGCAACCATGGCATGGACGAGGCCAGGTGTCAAACGCGTTTCGTCAAGAGCAGTTGCAGGTAGTGCTCCTCGTCCCGGCACTCCAGCGCGGTATCGACCAGGTGTTCCGAGGCTCCCTCCAGCTCGGCCCACCGCAACCCCGCAACCAGTACAAGAGGTGCTCGTCCGGCAGCTACGCGGTCAGTCGGAGTCGCGAAAGAGGCGCTGGTCCCACCAGACGGGGGTTTCCAGACCGACCGTCAAGCGATCGAAATCTGCATGCCGCGTGTTGATGACTATGTTGCGCTCCATACGTGCCACGACCGACGGGACGATCAGGAGTGTACTTCGGATGTCGGCATACCACGCGCGACCGAAGCGGCGGGCCGCCTCCCCGTCCGGATGGGACCAATCGCGAACGAGATCGGCCGTTACCACCTCATGGCTGGTGCCCGTAGGTATCGTGATCTCGACGAAGTGCTGGTTCGGCGGCGGCGCTCCGTTCCAATGGGCGAGCGTCTCCAACATGGCTGTCGAATAGGATTCGGAGGCGTAGATTACTTCGGCGCCGGCCTCGTGCCACCGGCCGGACACGCGTCTGGCGCCTGCCGTGCTCCACACCGGAAACCGGCCAGCAGGATCGCCGATCCGATAGGCACGCATCGTCCGCGGGAGCGTTCGCGGTTTCGCCAAACAGCCACGCCGGCCTCCGCCCGACGAATGAGATTCAGAACCGCTTCCGCACCTGCCGAGCTGGAGCGCACCATGTCGAACGGCGTCTCGCCTTCGAGCAATGGGTGTGGACGGCTCAGGAACGCTTCGATTGCGTCCCGGTCTCCGTGGTAGGCGCGGCTGACTGCATCGACGACGCGTCCCAGTTCATAGAGTCGTTCGCTATGCTGTCTGGACAGCACTTTCCTGCCTCTGCGCACTCGCCGGAGCGTTGCCTCGGGGACTACCGGTCCAACCACCCGATGCTGCCCAAGCACCTCGGCCAGGGCGACGGCCGATGCCGGAAGCAAACCGCCGGCGACCAGCCGCGCGAGCTGTACGTCACTCCGTATGTCCGGCTCGTCGATAGCCAGGAGCATCGCGACGCGCGTGGCTTCGCTCGCCGGCATCTCGGCCGGGTCAGCATATGCTTGAAGAGTCGCGGACTGTTTAGAGGATGCGCGCGCCATATGACGAATATACAGCGCTCATACGACGCCTGCAAGGGCGCGCGCGTGTCGTCAGTCAACCGTCAGTCACACCCGTCATGCACCATTCCCGGCGTGGAGCGTACTGGAGTTGGTAGCCAACCAGCGACGTCGCGCTTGGCGCTACGTCCCCCAGACCGTGACCGGCACGCCAGCTCCCGCCGGCCCGCGGCGGAAGATCTTCTGCGTCACGCCGCCAAGGTCGTCGATACGCGCCAAGCCGGCAAGGTCCGGTACTCCCTGCAGGATTGCTACGTGTGTGCTATCGCCTTGTTCTCGCCGTCGCCTCTCGATCGAGTCGACGCTGAACTGGCTGGTAGCGTGGCGCCGATTGCGACCGGGTGGACTGCTTACGGGACGGTGGGCCGGACTGCGCGGGCGCGGGTGCCGCCGTCGACCCGAGTGACTGGACGACGCTACGGTGACCGCTGACTCCGCGACCGCGGCACCTGAGAGGCGGACTATCGAGCGGACGCCGATCCCAGTTTGGCGACGAACGCGGAATGCTCAGGGGTGGCGATGCCGTTGCTCAACTCGCACAGCACGCCGGCGAAGTCGCCGGCGAGGAGCGCGTTGGAGGCAAGGCGCAGACCGGCGAACGTCTGGCTGTACAGAATTCCGGCGGCATCCGGCGCCAGGGGCCGGTACTCGTCTGCGGTAAGCACGAACCAGTCGATTGCGTCATCGTATACCCGCCAGACCAGGTACTCCAGCACCCCGTTGCGGCGGTAGGCGTGCAGCTTGTCATGCAGGTCGTAGGCTGCGCTGCTCGCCACCACTTCGACCACCAACTCGGGCGCGCCGCTCACGTAGTCGTCGGCGTCGAGTCGCGACCGGCCGATGGCGGCCGGCTTGATGCGCATGAGCACGTCGGGCTGCGGCTCGTTGTCGAGGTCCAGACGCACGGTGGCGTTGTCGAGCACCGAGACGCCGGGGGTCGATGCGCTGTAAACGCGCAGCCATGCCAACAGGTCACCGTGCTTCTCGGCATGGGTCGCGCGGACGGGCGACGGCATGTGGACTACCCCCTCGATCAGTTCCGCCTTCTTGATGTCGGGCCGGGCGAGATAGCGCCGCTCAAACTCGCAACGCGGCAGCCGATCTCCATTCTCCAGCGGAATGACCGGAGCGACGGGCGCCCCCATCGCGCCTGTTGCCGAGTCGGTCGGGAGAGCAGCGTGGCTCATGAACGAGACTCTACGCACAACCCCGGGATGCTGCAAGCCACGGAACCGGCCGGCGACCGTAGAGAGTGGGTGGGTTCGACGGATCGATGATGACGCGCCATGACGACAGTCAGCGCAGTGGTGGCCGGTGATGTTCGGTGACGTCCGAGTCGTTGACAGGCTGGTCGCGCCCACGCTAGCATGGCTCGCTTGGGGCGACGGATGCCGATGAAGTGCCATGATGACAGTCAGCGCAGTGGCCGGTTGGCGGTGACGCAACGCGGTGGGTCGCGCTTGTCACGGATTTGGGCCGGCCTCTACACTCGTCCGCAAATGGGCACCGACAGCATCCAGCCCGCTACCGACTACCGACTACCGACTACCGACTACCTAACCGCGCGGCAGCCAGCCGCTCGGCGCCGGTGCTGAGCGCGGCACCAGCCATCCGCGTGGCACACACCCGCCACGCATCCGTGCCTCCAACGGCCGACGTCGGCCGACTCCACCAGTCCACATCAACATGCGTAGCGACTTTGCCGGCAGCAAGAAGCAGATGGGTGACGTGCAGCACCGCCACCACGCGCGGCGGCGCGCATGGCTGCCTTTCGGCGCGGCGCGCCAAAGGAGGCACGCGATAAGAGACTAACGAAAGACCGGACGGCTGCGCCGCTACGGGGTGTCGCCCTCGCTCGAATGGAGCAGGCGAGGGGCCGGCAGTGGAATGACTGCTCTCAAACAATATTTGTCGGAGGTCTATCTCTATGAGACAGACAATTCCATTTAAGACGGGGCTCGCAGTGCTGTGTGGCCTCATCCTGACCGCAACCGGCCTGTGGGCCGCTGGCGCAGAGGAGGAGCCGGCAGCCGCTGCCGACAAGAAGTATGTGACCGACCCCACCACCGGCAAGGTGGTGGTGGCACCAGAGTATGGCGGGACATTGACCGTTGCAACGAACGCCACCTGGATGCCATTTAATGCTGACACCCATTTCAGCCATGTCCCAACACTGGTCACCGGTGCCACCACAGAGAAGCTGGGAATCATGGACTGGGCAATAGATAGGGACATATTTTCGTTCAGTAGCCAGTACCTGCCTCTATCCCTCTTTAGACCGCATCTGGCTGAGAGCTGGGACACTCCCGACCCACTCACGATTATCTTCAAGATCCGCAAAGGTATTAAATGGCAAAACAAGGCGCCGATGGATGGGAGAGAACTAACCGCTGATGATGTCGTATTCAACTTTCAGCGCATGCTGGGCCTGGGCGACTTTGCGGAAGCCGGACCGACCGCCCTTACGTGGCAGCTGCCACCTGGCGAGTCGGTAACGGCCACCGACCGATACACGGTTGTTATCAAGCTGGCGGAGCCCAGTAACGCAGCGCTTGCACAGTATCTCGGCCAGAGCCTCACCTATATAAACGCGCCCGAGGTCATCAAGGAGCACGGTGTCAGCAGCGCCACGAATATCGATGGGATAAGCGTGATTCTGGGTCGAGCTGATTG